>NZ_JAQISV010000028.1:0-95733 GCF_048569675.1 Geodermatophilus sp. CPCC 206100 | reverse complement strand
CGTACTTGCGCAGGCGGGCCCGGCCGACCTCCTCGGTGCGGGTGCCCACGTTGAGCCGCTCCTCCGAGCGGGTCATCGCGTTGTCCGTGGTCGGGCCGGAGGTGTCGCGGCCCACGGCCGGACGGGTGTCGACACCGGCGGTGCCGGTCACGTCGGTCGTCGTCTCGTGCCGGCCGGTGCCGACGGTGGTGTCCGTGGTCCCCGTGGTGCCCGTCTGCAGGCCGTAGTGGCGGTAGAGCTCCTGCTCCTCCTGGGGGGAGAGGTGCCCGTCGGTGTCGACGCGGGGGGCGTCCTTCACCTGGTCCTTCGAGACCGAGACGCGCACGCCGTCGCCGGTGAGGTCGGCGGAGCGCAGCGGGACGAAGGACTCCTTGGTGCCGAACAGCCCGGTGCGGACGGTGACCCACTCCGGCTGGCCGCTCTCGTCGTCCAGGTACACCTCGGAGGCAGAGCCGATCTTCGACCCGCTCTGGTCGTAGACGTCCTTGCCGATCACCTGGCTGATGTTGTCCGTGCCGATCACGTGGCCTCCTGAGTCGTGGCCGGCCCTGTGGGGGATGGTCCCCGCGGCGGGCCGTCCGACTACCGCTACCCGGCCGTTTATCCTGTAAACCGACCGGTCCGGCTCAGCGCTGCCGTGGCTCCCGGCGGAGCCGGTCGAGGCGGTCCAGCAGGTTCTCCAGGGACTCCTCGAACTCGGCGGCGGACTCGTCCTGGCTGAGCAGGTCCTGCAGGCGGACCACGGAGGGGTACTGGCTGAGGTCGGTGTCGGGGGCGTCCGCGGGCTCGGTGTCGTCGCGGGAGCTGATGGGGACCCCGCGCTGGGAGATCTCCAGCAGCAGGTGGCCGAGCAGGAAGCTGGTGTAGGCCCGGTAGGCGGCCACCGCGGTGTCGTCGGTGAAGCCGTTGCCCGTCATGGTGTCCAGGAACGACTCCACCCAGCGCAGGCTGCGCAGCGGGGGACGGACCCAGGGGGCGGCCGGTGGCCGGGTCGCGACCAGGGGGAACACCGCCGGGTGGGCCAGGGCGATGCGGCGGACGCCGTGGGCCAGGCGCTGCAGGTAGTCCTGCCAGCCGTGGGTGGCCTGCATGTGCACGTCCGGGTCGCCGTAGAGCTCGTCGACGACGCTCTCCACGACGCCGTCGAGCAGCTGCTCCCGGCTGGGCACGTAGCGGTAGAGCGCCATGGCCTCCACGCCGAGCTGCGCGCCCAGGCGGCGCATCGTCAGCGCGTCGATGCCGTGCTCGTCGATGAACTCCAGCGCGGCGCCCAGGATCCGGCGGCGGTCGAGGCTGCCCCGGGGGGTCCGGCTGGACGCGGCCGGGACCACCATCGCCGCGCCGCCCCGCGCGTCGGGGGTGTCCGGGTCCGCCGGCTCCTCGGTCATCGGGGGCTCCTTCCGGGGTCCTGGGCCGACATCATCCCCCGGTCCCGCCGACCCGGCTCCCATTCCCGCCGACCCGGCTCCCGGTCCGGCGGCCCCGCTCCCGGTCCGGTGGCCCCGGGTGCCGGTCTGGTGGCCCCGGATGCCGGATGCCGGATGGTCGGCGGAGGGCGCGGCGTGGTGGAGGGACGACCGGTCGTGTTTACGCTGTACACGTCCCGCGTCACCCGACGGGGACAGTCCTCGCGACGAAGGTGGGTCGACCGTGGCCGCAGCCGTGCCCCCGCCCCACCCGCAGGGGACTGTCCGCCGGTCGGTCGAGGAGGGCCGGACGGTCCTCCACCTGAGCGGCGAGATCGACTCGGCGGTCGTCGCCGCCTACGAGTCCCCGCAGGGCTCCGGCGGCTCCGACCCCGGCCGCTCGCGCGCGGTCTCGATCGTGGACGCGTCGGCGGTGACCTTCATGGCCTCGGTCGGCATCGGGCTGATCCTGCGGGAGACCGAGGCGACGCGACGCGACGGCCGTCGTCCCGTGCTCCGCCGTCCCACCGCGCCGGTGCGCCGCGTGCTGAGCCTGACCGGCCTCGACGGCGTCTTCGACGTCACCGACTGACCCCGCTCCCGGCGGGACGCGTGCGGTGGTCCGGCGGGGCGCCGGCCGGGGTCAGTTGATGCAGCCGGTGTCGGCGGCGGTGCGCGCCGGCTCGGCGGGGGACGGCGTCGGCGGCGGAGCGGCCTGGCCGACGCCGGTGGAGTCGGCGCCCAGGACCAGCTGGACGGTGCCGGAGGTGGCGTCGTCGGCCACCTCGGTCAGGGCGCCGGGGACCTGCACGGCCAGCGCGGCGGCCAGCGCCTCGTCACCGGGGGCGTGCCGGATCGTCGTCCGGGCGTGGTCGCTGCGGTCGGCGTTGCCGGTGCTGGTCACCCGGAAGCCGGCGGCCTCGAGCCCGACCCGGGTCTCCGCGGCCAGCCCGGGGGTGCCCGAGCCGTTGTAGACCTCGACCGACACCTCGGACGGCGCCGCCGGAGCCGGCCCGGCCGGGGCCTCCGCCGCCGGTTCCTCGGGCTCGGCGGACAGGGTGGCGAAGAACGCGTGCAGGGTGTCCTCGTCGGCGAGGCGCACGATCGAGTTGCCCTGCTCGTCCTCGGCGTCGGGGTCCTCGATCGGCACGGTCTGGAACCGGATGCTGTCCGGGGTCACCGACTGCATGTGCTGGGCGAGGTCGAGCAGGTCGAGGTCCCGGTCGACGGTGAGCGACTCCGCCGCCGCCTGGACGAGCTCGCGCTGCGTGCCCGGGTCGAGCAGCACGTCCTGGGACAGGATCTTGCGCAGCACGCCGCCGATGAAGACCTGCTGGCGGACGATGCGGTCGAGGTCGCCGCGGGGGAGGGCCGCGCTGCCGTCGGGGCGGACGCCGTGCCGCTGGCGGACGAACCTGAGCGCGTCGGCGCCGGCGATCGTCTGCTCGCCGGCGGGGAAGACCGCGCCGGAGTACCGGGAGTCGTCGACGGCCGAGCACAGGTTGACGGTGACGCCGCCGACGACGCTGGCCAGGGTGAAGAAGCCGAGCAGGTCGACCTCCAGGTAGTGGTCGATCCCGAGGCCGGTGAGCTGGTTGAGCGTGCGGATCAGCAACTGCGCGCCGCCGGCCTGCCGGTCGGCCTCGGGCGCGGACTCGTCGACCTCCGCGTAGCCGTAGGCGTAGGCGGCGTTGAGCTTGTCCGTGCCGTGACCCGGGATCTCGACGGAGGAGTCCCGCGGGAACGAGACGAACGAGGCGCGCGACCCGTCGGCCGGCAGGTGCACCAGGATCATCGTGTCGGTGTTGATCCCCGAGTCGATGCCGGCGCTGAGCTCGGCGAGCTGCTCCGGGGTCAGGTCGGCCCGGCTGTCGTTGCCGACCAGCAGCACGTTCACCGCGTCGGGCGCGTTCCCGGCGTCGGCGTTCCCCTCGGCGGGGATGGCGTCGGTGCGGCTGACCGTCGCCTCGGCGACCCGGCTCAGGTACCAGCCCCAGCCGCTCCCGGCCAGCAGGGCGACCGACAGGACGGCGGCCACGACCCGGGCGAGGACGACGGCCCGGCCGGAGCCGCGGCGCGGCGTCCCCGTTCCGTGGGGGCCGGCGGCCTCGGCGGCACCCCGGCCGCGGGGAGCACGCCCGGCGCGCGGGTCGAGCCACGCCGGGAGCGGCCGGCCCGAGGTGCTGCCGGGCTCGTCGCGGTTCCCGCTCACGGGCGGAGGTTAGGGGCGGCCGGGCTGCTCGAAGAAGGGGTCGCGGCACGGGGCGACGCCTTCTCGCCCTCGTCCGCCGGCGCACGGTCCCACCGGCCACGGGCGTCGTTCCAGCAGCACCATGTCGGGGTGACCGAGAACGCGGAGCTGGAGCGGCTCGCCGCGGGCTTCCGGGCGTTCAGCGCGGAGACCGCGGTCGAGGCGCCGGCCTACGCGGCGCTGGCGACCGCCGTGGCCGGCGACCGGGACGTCCTGGGCTTCGTCGCCGGCCTCCCGGCCGGCAAGCGGCACCCGACGCTGTTCTTCGCCGCCCTCCGGTTCCTCGGCGGCGTTCCGGCGGACGGCGCCGAGCTGCGCGACCGGGTGGCTGCGGACGCCGACCGGCTGCGGCGCACGGTGCTGGCCCGCGCGACGCAGACCAACGAGCCCGCGCGCTGCGCCGCGCTGCTGGTCGCCCTCGGCCTGATCGACGGCCCGCTCGCCCTCGTCGAGGTCGGGGCCTCGGCCGGGCTGTGTCTCTACCCCGATCGGTACGGCTACGAGTACGACGGCCGCCCGGTCGGACCACCGGGTCGGGTGCGACTCCGGTGCACGACCAGCGGCTCCGTCCCGGTGCCGCGCACCCTGCCCCGGATCGCGGCGCGGATCGGCGTCGACCTGAACCCGCTCGACGTCACCGACCCGGACGACCTCGCCTGGCTGCGCGCCCTCGTCTGGCCCGGTCCCGTCGAGGCCGAGCGGGTGCAGCGCCTCGACGCCGCCGCGGCGATCGCCGCCAGGGAGCCGCCCCGCCTGCTGACCGGCGACCTGCTCGACCGGCTGCCCGATGCCCTCGCGCTCGTGCCCGCCGGCGCGACGCCGGTCGTCCTGCACACCGCCGTCCTGCCCTACGTCCCCGCCGACCGCCGCGCCGCGTTCGTCGACCGGGTGCGCGGCCTACCGGTGCGCTGGGTCGCGCAGGAGGCGCCCGGCATGGTGCCCGGCACGGGGGAGGTGGGCCCCGGCGGATGGGGTCGGTCCTTCGTGCTGTCCCTCGACGGCCGGCCGCTGGCGCAGACCGCGCACCACGGCGGCCGGATCGACTGGCTCGACTGACGCCCCGGGAGCCGGTGCGTGCCGGGCCCGGAGTCAGCGCCGACCGGGCGCGGACCAGCGACTCCGGCCGGCGGGCGTCACCGGTGTTCCTGCAGGTCGACGGTGACCCGCGTTCCGCGCGCACCCGCCGAACGCGTCCTCCGGGCGATGGCGACCGTGGGGATGAGGGTCGACGCGGCGATCACCGTCCCCACCAGGGCGGGACCCATCGTGCCGAGTCCGGAGTCGAGGGCGCGGCCGGCGACCCAGGAGCCGACCGCGGTGCCGAGGTTGTAGGCGGCGACGGACATCGCCACCCCCAGCGTGGGTGCCACGCCGGCGAAGCGGACCGCCAGCGCGGACAGCACCGGGTTGGCGCTCAGCCCGAGCAGGCCGAGCAGGACCACCAGCAGCACCGTGGGCACCGGGTGGGTGGCCGTCAGGCAGATCACCAGCAGCACGACCGTGGTGGACGCCGCGACCGCGATGGTCGTCGAGTGCGGGCGGACGTCGCCGAGGCGGCCGCCCACCACCGTCCCGATGAGCGAGCCGACGCCGAAGCCGACGAGGACCAGCGGCACCAGTCCAGCGGCGATGCCGGCCCGGTCGGTCAGCAGCGGGGAGATGTAGGTGTAGGTGGACAGCACGCCGCCGGTGGTGGTCGCGCAGGCCGCCAGCACCAGCCACAGCCGGCGAGAGCGCAGCGCGCCCAGCTCCGACCGCAGGGACGCCGCCTGCTGGCCTGATCCATCGTCCGGGACCTGGCGGGCGATGAGCGGGAGCGCGGCCAGTGCGAGCACCGCGAGCGCCCAGAACGGCCCTCGCCAGCCCGACAGCTGCCCGGCGAACGCCCCGAGCGGCACACCGATGACGTTGGCCAGCATGCCCCCGGCACCGACCAGTCCCAAGGCTCGGGCGCTGGCGCCCGGACCGGCGGCGCGGGTGGCGGCCACCGAGGCCACCGACCAGAACGCGCCGGTCGCCCACGCCGTGACGAACCGGGCCGACAGCAGCAGCGGGAAGCTGGAACCGAGGGCGACGACGACGTGCCCGGCCGCGAACACGGCCAGGGCGATCATCAGCGTGGTCCGCGGCGGCAACCGTCGGGTCAGCAGCGCCATCGCCGGTGCGCCGACGATCATCCCGACGGCGAACACCGTGATCAGCAGCCCGGCCTGAGCCACGCTCACCTGCAGGTCACCGGCGATCTCCGGGAGCAGGCCGGCGACGACGAACTCGGTGGTGAGCATGAGGAAGGTGCCGACGGCCAGCACGTACACGACGAACGGGAGCCGGGGTGGTGGTCCACCGGCGGCGGCCGGGCCGGCGGGTCGTGCTGCCGGCCCGGCCTGGCGGGTCAGGTGGTCCGTCGTCACCGCAGGGTGGCCGCGTCGATGACGAAGCGGTAGCGGACGTCGGAGGCCAGGACCCGCTCGTAGGCGTCGTTGACCCGGTCGGCGGAGATGACCTCGACCTCGGCGCCGATGCCGTGCTCGGCGCAGAAGTCGAGCATCTCCTGGGTCTCGGCGATGCCGCCGATCATCGAGCCGGCGTAGGTGCGGCGGCCGCCGATCAGGGACATCACGTGGAGGCTGAGCGGCGCGGCGGGCGCGCCGACGTTGACCAGGGCGCCGTCCACGCCCAGCAGCGACAGGTGCGCGTCGACGTCGATCGGCGCGCTGACGGTGTTGACGATCAGGTCGAACCGGCCGGCCAGCTGGGCGAAGGTGTCCGGGTCGCTGGTGGCGTGGTAGTGGGCCGCGCCGAGCCGCAGCCCGTCCTCCTGCTTCTTCAGCGACTGCGACAGCACGGTGACCTCGGCGCCCATCGCGGCGGCGAGCCGGACGGCCAGGTGGCCCAGTCCGCCGAGGCCGACGACGGCGACCTGCGTGCCCGGCCCGGCGCCCCAGCGGCGCAGGGGTGAGTAGGTGGTGATGCCGGCGCACAGCAGCGGCGCGGCGGCGGCCGGGTCGAGGCTCTCGGGGACCGACAGGACGTAGCCGGCGTCCACGACGACGTGGGTGGAGTAGCCGCCCTGGGTGGTCGTGCCGTCCCGGTCGGTGCCGGCGTAGGTCGCCACCATGCCCTGCAGGCAGTACTGCTCGTCGCCGTTGCGGCAGTTGGTGCACTCGCCGCAGGAGTCGACCATGCAGCCGACGCCGACGCGGTCACCGACCCGGTGGCCGGCCACGTGGGGGCCGACCGCGGTGACGACGCCGACGATCTCGTGGCCGGGGACGACGGGGAAGGGCTGGGGGCCCCAGTCGCCGTTGACGGTGTGGATGTCGGAGTGGCAGATGCCGGCGTACTCGATCTCGATGAGGACGTCGTTCGGGCCGACGTCCCGGCGCTCGATGGTGGTGGGGGCCAGGGGCTGGCCGGCGGCGGGGGCGGCGTAGGCGGGAACGCGCATGGGGGTGCTCCTCGTTCGGTTCGGGTTCGGGTGGGGCAGGGGTCAGTCGAGGGCGGGGGCGGCCGCGTATCAGTGCTCCTCGTCGGCCTCGAACAGGACCCGGTCGCGTCAGGTGCCGGTCAGGGCCGCAGCAGCGCCTTGATGGCGCGGCGCTCGTCCATCGCCCGGTAGCCCTCGGCGGCCTGCTCCAGCGGCAGCTCGAGGTCGAAGACCTTCCCCGGGTCGATGCTCCGGTCCCAGATCCGGCTGATCAGGTCGGGCAGGAACCGGCGCACCGGCGCCGGGCCGCCGTGCAGGTGGACGCCGGAGAAGAACAGCTCCGCACCGGGCAACGTCACGTCGTGGGAGACGCCGACGTAGCCGACGTGCCCGCCGGGGCGGGTGGCGCGGATGGCCTGCAGCATCGACTCCTGCGTGCCCACGGCCTCGATGACCGAGTGCACACCCAGGCCGTGGGTCAGCTCCTTGACGGCAGCGACGCCCTCGTCGCCGCGGGAGGTGACGATGTCGGTCGCTCCGAACTCCCGGGCCAGTCGCTGTCGGTCCTCGTGCCGGCTGAAGACGATGATCCGCTCCGCGCCCAGCTGCTCGGCCGCCAGCACGCCGAGCAGGCCGACGGCACCGTCGCCGACGACGGCGACGGTCTTGCCCGGGCCGGCCTCGGCCGCGACGGCGGCGAACCAGCCGGTGCCCAGGACGTCGGAGGCGGCCAGCAGCGAGGGGACGAGGTCCGCCTCGGGCGTGCCCGGGGTGGCGACCAGCGTGCCGTCGGCCAGCGGGATCCGGGCGTACTCCGCCTGCGCGCCGGTCGGGGTGGCGAACTCCCCGTTCACGCAGCGCGACTGGTAGCCGGCCCGGCAGATCTCGCAGGTGTCGTCCGAGGCGAAGAACGAGCCGACGACGAACTGGCCGGGCTCGACGCTCGTGACCTCGCTGCCGACCTCCTCGACGACGCCGACGTACTCGTGGCCCATCGGCCGCGGCCCGTCGATCGGCTCGATGCCGCGGTAGGGCCACAGGTCCGACCCGCAGACGCAGGCGGCGGTCAACCGGATGACCGCGTCGGTGGGCTGCTCGATCCTCGGCATCGCTCGGTCCTCGACACGGACGTCGCCAGGGGCGTGGAGGACGGCTGCTCGCATGGCGGGGCTCCTGGTGCGGTGGAGTGGATGGGCGCTGGACTCCACGGAACGCCCTCGTGGCCGGGCGTGGGAGGGCGGGCTCGTGGGGGGTACCAGCTCGACCTCCCTCCACCGGCCGGGCGACGTAGCGTCGATGGCGTGGACAACCGCACCGACATCCGCGACTTCCTCGCCAGCCGGCGCGCCCGCATCACGCCGGAGCGGGCGGGGCTGCTGCCCGGCGGGGGCCGGCGGCGGGTGCCCGGGCTGCGGCGGGAGGAGGTCGCGGTCCTCGCCGGGGTGAGCACCGACTGGTACACCCGGCTGGAGAAGGGCCACATCGCCGGCGTCTCGGACGACGTCCTGGAGGCCGTCGCGCGGGCGTTGCAGCTGGACGAGGCCGAGCGGACCCACCTGTTCAACCTGGCTCGTGCGGCCGCCAAGCCGGCCCGCACCCCGCAGCGACGCAGCAGCAAGGCGGAGATCCAGCCGCGCGTGCAGTGGATGCTGGACTCGATGACGGGGTCCGCCGCGTTCGTCGCCAACGGCCGCCTGGACATCGTCGCGACCAACGCCCTCGGACGGGCGCTGCACTCGCCGCTGTTCGCCGGCCCGCGGCGGCCGGCGAACTTCGCCCGGTTCCAGTTCCTGGACCCGCAGGCGCACGACTACTACCTCGACTGGGAGAGCGCGGCCAACGTCACCGTCGCCCTGCTCCGCGCCGAGGCCGGCCGCCGGCCGCACGCCGCCCAGCTCCGCGAGCTCGTCGGTGAGCTCTCGACCGTCAGCGAGGAGTTCCGGACGCGGTGGGCCGCCCACGACGTCCGCATCCACCACAACGGCGCGAAGCAGTTCCGCCACCCCGTCGTCGGCACGCTCGACCTGAGCTACTGCACGCTGGACCTGCCCACCGACGACCACGCGGACCTGCGCCTGACCATCTACACCGCACAGCCCGGGACCCCGTCAGAGGATGCCCTCAAGCTCCTGTCCAGCTGGGCCGCGACCACCGTGGACGCGGTCACGCCGGCTGCGGACCGGCCCTGATCAGGACGCCGCCCACGACGGAGCGACCACCGCGCTGACCTGCACGAACACCGGTGGGGCGGGTGGGGCTCGAACCCACGACCCAGGGATTATGAGTCCCGTGCTCTGACCGGCTGAGCTACCGCCCCGGCGGGCTCCAGCCTGCCAGACGCCCTCCTGGCCGCGGCCGGTCAGGCGCTGGTGACCATCCCCCTGGGCGGTCGGCCCGCGGCGGCGTGTCGGCCCGGAGTGGGCGGGATCTCATCCGACACCTCGGCGTGCACGGTCAGTGACGACGCCGGCCGGGGAGCCTCGTCGCCGTCCGCGTCCGCCGCCACCCGGATCGGGGCAGGTGGGGGACGGGTGTGGCGGGTGGGGCACGGGTGTCACCCGTCCGCGCCGATCGCGTGACGGCGTGTAGCGGTTCCTCACCCCTTTGGGCAAGCCGCCACACCGTCCGTGTTACTCGATCGTGACCGAGGTCCTCACTCGTAGTAGCTTCTCCGACGGCCCCGCCGGGCAGCGCCTCGAACCCGAGGGGCCTCGGCCGGGCCCCGCCGAACCGCCGACGTCCCTCCGGGGACCGAGGGGGACCGGGGACCCACCGTTCCACTGGGGTGAGTCCTGCCTGCGCAGGGGGCGCAGGCGGGTAGGGCGCCGTCCGGCCCGAACCCGTCAGCTAACTCGGTAGGCGGTCGTGAGGATGGGAGAACTGTCGCGTTGGCGACCCTGCACCGCCTGTACACCACGCCCGGTCGCGCCTCCTGGCCGCGCCGCCTGCGCTCTCCGCGCCGGGCCCTCGTCGTCGCCGCCGCGGTCGCCGGCCTGCTGGCCGGCACCCCGATGGCGCTGGCCGCCCCTGTCACCCCGGCCGCGTCCGAGCAGGAGGACCTCGCCCGCGAGGTCGCCCGCATCGAGGACGCGGTGCGGGCCGCCGAGGAGCAGCTGCAGCGGATGACCGTCGAGGCCGAGGCGGCCGCGGACGCGGCCCTCGTCGCCCGCGCCCAGCTCGCTGCGGGCCAGGCCGAGGCCGAGGCCACCGCCACCGAGCTGGCCGAGGCGCAGGCCGCCGTCATTGGCGCCGAGCAGGACATCGCCGACCTCAGCCGGGAGGCCTACATGGGGGCGGAGGAGCGCTACGGCGACATCGAGCTGTTGCTCGACGCCGAGAGCCCCACCGAGCTGCTGCAGCAGGCCGCCACCATGGAGGTCATCGGCGACCACCGCTCCGACCGGCTGGCCGAGTACCTCACCGTCGAGCAGCGGGTGCAGGAGGCCGACCGCGCCGCGCAGGCCGCCGTCGTCCGGCTCGAGGAGCTGGCCCGCACCGCCGACGAGGCCGAGGCCGCCGCCAACGCCCACCTCGCCGAGGCCCAGGCCGAGTTCGACGCCCGCGCCGCCGAGAAGACCCGCCTGGAGGAGGAGCTGCGCCAGGCGGGGGAGCGGATGCTCGCCGCCCAGGGTGCCGCCGACCCGGGTGCCGCCTGGACCGACCGCCAGGTGCAGGCGCAGACGCTGAGCACGGCGTCGGCCGCCGCCTCCGGCATGCTCACGGCCGGCCGGGTGACCTCCTGTTACGGCGCCCGCTGGGGGACCATGCACCAGGGGGTCGACATCGCCGCCCCGATCGGCACCCCGATCTACGTCCCCGAGGACGGCGTCGTGCTGCAGGCGGGCCCGGCCAGCGGGTTCGGCCAGGCGGTCTACGTCCAGCACGCCGACGGGCAGATCACCCTCTACGGCCACGTGAACCGGTTCTTCGTCAGCGCCGGCCAGGTCGTGACCGCCGGCGAGCAGATCGCCGAGGTGGGCAACAAGGGCCAGTCCACCGGACCGCACCTGCACTTCGAGGTGCACCAGGGAGGGCTGTACGCCAGCCGGGTCAACCCGGTGCCGTGGCTCGACGCGCACGGCATCGACCTCGGCGGCGCCTGCTGACCTGAGTCGGACGCGGCCGCCGGCTCAGCGGCGGCCGCGCAGCCGGCCCAGGAGCCCGCCCACCCCGCCGAGGGTCTGCGCGGCCAGTTGGAGGATCGGCCCGCCCGGGATGCCCGGCGCCGACTGCACGATCGGCGCGAGGGCCAGCAGCCCGCCGATCTCGTGCACCCTCAGCCGCCGGCGGGCCAGCGCCGCGACCGGGTTGACCCGGCCCGAGGCGGCCTCCAGCAGCAGGTCGGCCGCCGCCTCCACCGCGGTGCCGGCCGGCCGGCCGGCCGGAACGGGGACGACGGTCCAGCCGTCCCCGTCGGCGGCGAACCGCCACCCGCCGTCCGGGGTGGCCAGCGTCGCGCCGCCGGTGATGCCCTCCGCCGCCGCCAGGGCGCCGGTGACGTCGGCCAGGGCCGCCAGTCCGGCCTGCAGCACCGGGGCCGGCACCGGGGGAGCCCCGAGTGGCACGAGGTCCAGCCCGTGCACGGCCAGCTCGTAGGCCTGCCCGAGGACGACGCTGAGCAGCGGCAGCCGGCCCACCACGGCCACGGCGGGCGCGGTGTCGAGCGCCACCGGCTCCTCCGCCAGGTACCGGGCGGTCGCCTCGCGGTTGCGCCGGAGCGCGGCCAGCACGTCCTCCCGGGAGGCGTCGCGGTGCGCGGCGGTCACCCGCGCGTTCGTCCCGTCGACGTCGGGGGGCGTTCCCGCGCCGCCGTTCCGCGCCGAGTCGACCAGGTCGGCCAGGGCGGCGTGGTCGGGCCAGCAGCCCAGGTGGACGCAGATCTCGTGCGCCCGCCAGCCCGGCAGCCGGGAGGGCCGGTCCAGGTCGACCGCGGCCGCCTGGTCGAGGAAGGCGTCCCACGCCGGCAGCACCAGCTCGGCCACCCGGTCGCGGCCGGCGTCGGCCATCCCCTGCGCTCGCGGCATGACCGGCCCCTACCCGGACACCCGGGCGGGCAGGCGTGCGCCGTCCCTCCCCGGCTTGTCCCGGGTGGAGCGCACCCGCAGCCTGAGGACATGACACGCAGCGGCAGCACCCGCGGGACCGTCATCCGCTGGGACGAGGAGCGCCGGGCCGGCATCGTGGAGGCCCCCGACCTGCCCGGCGACTGCTGGGTGGACGCCGACGTCGTCCACGGGCCGCACGGGGGCACCCTGCGGGCCGGCCAGGTCGTGGACGTGGAGTGGGCCGAGCCCGGTGCCGAGGGGCTGCCCTGCCAAGCGACCCGGGTGGTGCCGCGCGAGGACCTCCAGGCCGGCTTCGGCGCCTGAGCGGGCCCCCGGTGGGTGTGTCGATCCCGTCACGGTGCGTGGTCGCCGTTACCGTACGTCACAGCGTGTCCGTGGGGGAGCCCCTCGTCCACCCGCACGCGGATCGCCGGCGCGGCGTCCGCGAGGGGTCCTCAGGAAGCGCCCGCACATGCCTGGACGGCGGTGTCGTCACCGTGGTATGGCCGCTGACCAGCGCATAGTGGTCACAGCCGTGACCATCAGTCACATGTGACCCATCCGCCTCATCCGCACTGGCGCGATGGGGTGACCATCGTGCAAACTGTTCCCCGGACCCCTGGTCCGGAACCGCCGAACACAGCCTGTCACCGAATCGATCGTCCGTTGGGGAAGACGAGACCGATCGAGTCGATGGAGGTGCCCCGTGCAACGACGGTCTACCCAGGGTGTCGTCTTCGTGCACGCGTGCCCGAAGGCGCTCTGCCAGCACGTCGAGTGGGCGCTCGAGCGCGTCGTCGGCGCGCCGGTCTCCCTGTCGTGGGCCGACCAGCCCGCGGCACACGGTTCCTTCCGTGCCGAGGTCGCCTGGACCGGTGCCCCCGGGACGGGCGCCAAGCTCGTCGCTGCCCTGCGGGCGTGGCCGATGCTGCGCTTCGAGGTGACCGAGGAAGCCAGCCACGGCAACGACGGTGAGCGCATGTCGTACGTCCCCGGCCACGGCGTCTTCCGCGCGCCCACGAGCGCCAACGGCGACCTGGTGGTCAGCGAGCAGCAGCTGCGCCACCTCGCCGCCACCGCGACCTCCATCGAGGCCTTCCGCCACGGGGTCGACCAGTTGCTCGGCGCGGCCTGGGACGCCGACCTCGAGGTCTACCGGCACGCCGGCGACGGCAGCCCCATCACCTGGCTGCACCAGGTGGTGTAGGTCACGATCCGACTACGACCGGCGAGTACCTCGCGCACTCCCGTCGTAGGCTGAGGCCGGACCGTCCGGACGTCGTCGGGGAAGCGGCGTCCGGACGGCCCATTCCTCCGAGTCCGTCCCGGTGCGCGGGGGCATCGGGTCCTCTCCCTACAGCGGGATGTTGCCGTGCGCCCCGCGGCCGGCGGGGGCCGCGGCCAGTGCGGCGACCAGCCGGCGCCGGGTCCGGGACGGCTCGACGACCTCGTCCACGACGCCGATGCGCAGGGCCCGGTCCACCCCGCCCGCGATCCGCTCGTGCTCGGCGACCAGTCGCGCGTGCAGCGCCTCCCGCTCGGCCGGCGGAGCGGCGGCCAGCTGCTTGCGGTGCAGGATGCCGACGGCGGCCTTCGCGCCCATGACGGCGACCTCGGCGCCCGGCCAGGCGAACACCGCCGTGGCGCCCAGCGACCGGGCGTTCATCGCGATGTAGGCGCCGCCGTAGGACTTCCGGGTCACCAGCGTCACCCGCGGCACCACCGCCTCGGCGAAGGCGTGCAGCAACTTGGCCCCGCGGCGCACCACGCCGTCCCACTCCTGGCCGACGCCGGGCAGGTAGCCGGGCACGTCGACCAGCACCACCAGCGGCACGCCGAACGCGTCGCACGTGCGCACGAACCGCGCGGCCTTCTCGGCCGAGGCGGAGTCCAGGCAGCCGCCCAGGCGCAGGGGGTTGTTGGCGACCACGCCCACCGTGCGACCGGCCAGCCGGCCGAGGGTGGTGACCACGTTGGGCGCCCACCGCGCGTGCAGTTCCAGACCCGGGCCGTCGAGGACGGCGGCCACCAGCGGCTTCACGTCGTAGGCCCGCTGCGGCCGCTCCGGGAGCAGGGCCCGGAGGTCGACGTCGGGCTCGGCGTCGGCGGGGCCGAAGGCGCCCTGCGCGGCGAGCAGGCCGACCGCCTCCCGCGCGGCGTCCAGCGCGCCCTCCTCCGACTCGCTCACCACGTGCACGACCCCGCTGCGCCGCCCGTGGGTGTCCGGCCCGCCCAGCCGCTCCATGTCGACGTCCTCGCCGGTGACCGAGCGGACCACCTCGGGGCCGGTGACGAACACCCGGCCGGCCGGGCCCATGACGACCAGGTCGGTGAGCGCCGGCCCGTAGGCGGCGCCCCCGGCGGCCGGCCCGAGGACGACGGAGACCTGCGGCACCCGGCCCGAGGCCCGGACCATCGCCTGGAACACCTCACCGACGGCGTGCAGCGCGGTCACCCCCTCGGCCAGCCGCGCGCCGCCGGAGTGCCAGATGCCCACGACCGGCAGCCGCTGCCGCACCGCGATGTCGATGGCCTCGACCACGCGCGCGCACCCGGCGAGGCCCATCGCCCCGCCCATGACGGTCGCGTCGGTGCAGTAGGCGATGGCCGGGCTGCCCGCCACCGTTCCGCGGGCGGCCAGCACCCCCGACGTGTCCCGCGGGCCGAGCAGCGTCAGGGAGCCGGGGTCGAAGAACCGTCGCAGCCGGTCCCCGGGGTCGCGGGGGTCGGCCACGGGAGCCACCGGGGCGGCCGGCAGGACTGTCACGGGACCTCCGGGTCCTCGGGCGCGCATGCGGGGATGGCCCGGTGCGTGCAAGGCGCCCGGGCCGGACGGTGGCCCCGTCCGGAGGCTCGCCCCGAGCCTGCGAGGGGGTGAGGGGGACGGGGTCCCCTGTCAGGCGGTGGTGAACACCAGCGCCATGTTGTGGCCGCCGAAGCCGAACGAGTCGTTGACCGCGGCGGTCAGCTTCGCCTTGCGCGGTTCCTGCCGGACGATGTCGAGCGACTGGACGGCGGCGTCGTCGTCCGGGTCGTCGAGGTTGGCCGTCGCGGGGACCACCTGCTCGCGGAGGGCGAGGATGGTGAACACCGACTCCAGCGCCCCGGCCGCGCCGAGCAGGTGCCCGGTCTGGCTCTTGGTCGCCGTCACCAGGACGTGCTCGCCGAGGGAGCCGAGGATGGCGGCGGCCTCGGCGGTGTCACCGACGGGGGTGGAGGTGGCGTGCGCGTTGACGTGCTGGATGTCGGCCGGGGTGAGCCCCGCGTCGCGCAGGGCGGCGGCGATCGCGCGGCCGGCGCCCTCGCCCTCGGGGTGCGGGGCGACCAGGTCGTAGCCGTCGGCGGTGCCGCCGGCCCCGGCGAGGCGGGCGTGCACCTGCGCGCCGCGCGCCCGGGCGGAGTCGGCGCGCTCCAGCACCAGCGCGGCCGCGCCCTCACCGAGGATGAAGCCGTCGCGGGCCTTGTCGAACGGGCGCGAGGCGCGCTCGGGCTCGTCGTTGCGGGTGCTCATCGCGCGCATGGCCGCGAACCCGGCCATCGGCAGCGGGTGCACGCAGGCCTCGGCGCCACCCACCAGGACGACGTCGGCGCGGTCGAACCGGATGAGGTCCAATCCCCAGCGGATCGCCTCGGCACCGGAGGCGCACGCGCTCACCGGCGCGTGCACGCCGCCGCGCGCGCCGACGGCCAGCCCGACCGCGGCGGCCGGGCCGTTCGGCATGAGCATGGGGATGGTGAAGGGGGAGACCCGCTTGGGGCCCTTCTCCTCCAGGACGTCGTCCTGGCCGAGCAGGGTGAGCGCTCCGCCGATGCCGGTGCCGAAGACGACGGCGATCCGCTCGGGGGCGACGCCGGAGTCAGCGGCGCCCGAGTGCTGCCACGCCTCATCGGCCGCCACCACGGCGACCTGCTGGCTGCGGTCGAGCCGGCGGGCGCGGACCCGGTCGAGCTTCCCGACCGGGTCCTCGGTCAGCCGGGCGACGAGCTGGGCGGGGAACTCCTTGACCCAGTCGTCGGTGATGCGGCTGACCCCCGACCGCCCGGCCAGGAGGGCCTCCCAGGTGCTGGTCACGTCGCCACCCAGCGGTGTGGTGGCGCCGAGGCCGGTGACGACGACGTCGCCGACGGGCGTGCTCATAGGGGTTCCTCCTGGAACGGGCGGCCGGGTGGCCCTCTCAGGCCTGGTTCTTCTGGATGAAGCTGATGGCGTCGCCGACGGTCTTGATGTTGCCGAGCTCGTCGTCGGGGATGGCGACGCCGAACTTGTCCTCGACCGCGGTGGCGATCTCGACCATCGACAGGGAGTCGACGTCGAGGTCCTCCGTGAACGACTTCTCGGGGGTGGCGTCGGCGGGGGCGACGCCCGCGACCTCCTCCAGGATCTCGGCCAGACCGGTCTGGATGTCCTCGCTCACGCTGAGGTCCTCTCTCTCGGGTTGGGCGGGGAACCCGCCGTCGGGCCCCTGTTGGCCCGGTGCTGGGGAGTTGCCCGTCAGGGCAGGCGGAACACCTGTCCGGCGAAGGTGAGCCCGGCGCCGAACCCGAGGACCAGGGCCAGGTCGCCGCTCTTGGCCTCGCCGGACTCGAGCAGCGCCGTCAGCGCCAGCGGGATCGAGGCGGCCGAGGTGTTGCCGGCCTGCACGATGTCGCGGGCGACGACGGTCCGCTCGCCGAACCCCAGGCGCTTGGTCATCGACTCGACGATCCGCAGGTTGGCCTGGTGCGGGGCGAACACGTCGATGTCCTGCGGGCCGACGCCGGCGGCGTCCATGGCCTCGACGAGGGTGTCGGTGAGCTTCGTGGTCGCCCAGCGGTAGACGGCCTGGCCGGCCATCGTCATCGTCGAGCTGCCGGCGGCGATCTCGATCGCGTTGTACTGGTCGCCGTCGCTGCCCCAGACGACCGGGCCGATCTCCGGCTCGTCGGAGGGGCCGAGGACCGCGGCCCCGGCGCCGTCGGCGAAGATCACCGCCGTCGCGCGGTCGTTGAGGTCGGTGACGTCGGTGAGGCGCTCGACCCCGACGACGATCGCGTGCCGGGCCGAGCCGGTGCGGATGGCGTCGGCGGCCACCCCGATGGCGTAGCAGAAACCCGCGCAGCCGGCGTTGAGGTCGAACGAGCCCGGCCGCGGGACGCCCAGCCGGTGCGCGACCTGGGGGCCGATGCCGGGGATGGGCGCGCGCAGGCTCGCGCTGGCCACGACGACGAGGTCGACCTGGTCGGGGGACAGCCCGCTGGCGGCGAGGGCCTTGCCACCCGCGGCCACGGCCATCTCGACCAGCGTCTCGTCCTCGGCGGCCCACCGCCGCTCGGCGATGCCGACCCGGGTCCGGATCCACTCGTCGTTGGTCTCCATCACCTGCGAGAGCTCGTCGTTGGTCACCCGCCGGCGTGGCCGGTAGGCACCCAGCCCGAGCAATCGCGCACCCGGCGCACCCTCGCGGAGCTTGATGGTCATTCCGAAACCTCCGGGTAGAGCCGAGCGATCGGATCCCCAGCGTCGACCAGGTCGCCGTCCTGCACGAGCCACTCGGCCAGTACCCCGTCGTACCCGGCTGAGACGTTGACCTCCTCGCGGCGGCCGCGGACCGAGCCCAGCGGCGTCCCCGCCGGCAGCCGGGTCCCCTCGGCCACGCCGGCCGGGCTGACCGTGCCGCGCGCCGGGGAGACGACGACCCGCCAGTCGGGGAGGTGCACGGGCTCGGCGCGGCTGCGCTCGGCGGCGATGAGCGCGCGGGCGCGGTCGAGGTCCGCGGGACCGGTCACGGCCAGGATCTCGACGTCCGAGCCCTTCCACTCCCGCTTCGCCAGCCCGGCGAGCGCGCCGGCCGGCGGCAGCTCGATGGCGGCAGTGACGCCGAGCTCGCGCATCGTGGCCAGGCACGCGTCGAACCGGACCGGGCTGGTGACCTGGCTGACCAGCCGGGAGAGGACCTCGGCGCCGGAGGTCACGGCGGCCCCGTCGGCGTTGGACAGCAGCAGCCGGCTCGGGTCGGCCGGCCGCAGCCCGCCGACCAGGCCCTCGAGCTCGGTCCGCGCCGAGGCCATGTACGCGGTGTGGAAGGCGCCGGCCACCGACAGGGGCACGACGCGCGCCTTGGCCGGCGGCTCGGCCTTGAGCGCGGCGAGCCCGTCGAGGGCCCCGGCGACGACGACCTGGCCGCCGCCGTTCAGGTTCGCGGCCACCAGGCCGTGCCGCTCGAGCGCGGCGGCGAGCTCGTCGGGGTCCCCGCCGAGGACGGCGGACATCCCGGTCGGCGTCTGCGCGCAGGCGGCAGCCATCGCCCGGCCGCGGACGGCGGTCAGCGCGATCGCCGCCTCCACGCTGAGCACCCCCGCGAGCGCGGCGGCGGTCAGCTCCCCGACGCTGTGCCCGGCGATGACGACGTCCCGCCCGGCCTGCGGCGGGTGCGGCACCGGACCGGGCAGCCCGCCGAGCTCGCGGGCGATGAACAGGCTCATCGCGACCACGAGCGGCTGGGTCACCGCGGTGTCCTTGATCGCCTCCGCGTCGCCGGTCGTGCCGAGCGAGAGCAGGTCGGCGTCGGCGACGGCTCCGGCCCAGCGGAAGAAGGACTCGGCGCCGGGGAGCTCGAGCCAGTCGGTGAGCATCCCGGGTTTCTGCGCACCCTGTCCGGGGGCGAGGACGGCCAGCACGTCCTCACCGTGCCAGGGATGGGCCGCCCGTGCGGGTGGGGGTCGGCACGAAAGCACACCCCTGCTCTTTGGAGGATCCCTACAACAGGGGCGGGATCGCGGGGCGTGGCGTGCGCGCCGTCGTCGTGGGGACCACACTGTTCGGCGCCTCCGCCCTCAGTGCCAGAGCGAGCGGTCCTGGTCGAGTGCGGCGAGGGCCAGGGCGACCTGCAGGGTCCACCCGCCCCGGGCGTCGGTCGCGGACAGCCCGGTGAGCTCCAGCGCGCGCTTGAGCCGGTACCGCACGGTGTTGGGGTGGACGAACAGCGCGCGGGCGCTGGCCTCCAGGTTGCCGCCGCTGGCGAGCACGGCGCGCACCGTGTCCAGCAGCTCACCGCCGGCCGTCTGCAGCGGCAGCGCCACCTCCTCGTGGAGGGTCGCCCGCGCCGAGGGGTCGCCGTCGAGGGCGCGTTCGGGCAGCAGCGCGTCGGCCGTCACCGGGCGGGGGGCGCCCGGCCACGCGGCGGCGGCGCGCAGGCCGGCCAGCGCCACGGCCGCGGAGTCGCCGGCCTGGTCCAGCCGGTCGACCACCGGGCCCATGACGACCGGGCCGGGACCGAACTCGTCGCTGACCCGGTCGGCCACCGCCTCCAGGCGCTCGGACCCGCCGAGGACGACGACCAGCTGGTCGGCGTGCACCCCGACGAGCACCTCGCTGCGCAGCTGGCGGGCGGCCCGGCGGATGGCGGCGTGCACGTCGCCGTCGGGCGGGGCGGTGCCGACGACGACCGTCACCGGGCTCATCGCCGCCCAGCCCAGCGCCGAGGCCCGACCCGACAGCTCCTCCGTGCGCTCGCCGCGGACCAGGGCGTCGACGACCAGCGCCTCGAGGCGGGCGTCCCACGCGCCGCGGCTCTCGGCGAAGCTGGCGTAGACGTGCGCGGTGGCGAAGGCGACCTCGCGGCTGAACTGCAGGACCGCGAGGCGCAGCGCGTCGCCGTCCCCGGGCTCGGCGACGGTGTCGACGAAGTCGTCCATCACCTCCACGGTGACCCGGATGAGGTCGACCGTGTGCTTGAGCGGCACCACGCGGGCCAGCTCCCGCGGAGCGGCGCCGAAGACCTCACCGGTGAGCCGGGGTGGCCGGTCCGGGTCGCGGCACCACTCCACCAGGGAGGCGATCCCGGCCTGGGCCACCAGCACGACCCAGGAGCGCTGGTCGGCGGGCATCGTGCGGAACCAGGGCAGGTCGTCGTCCATGCGGGCCACCGCGCGCGAGGCCAGGGCGCCGGAGGCCCGCTCCAGCCGCCGGAGGGTCCCGGCGGAGGGTGCGTGGCGCTCGCCCCGGTCGGACACCCCCCAACCCTGTCACGCCGCGGCGCGCGGTCGGGGAGAGTGGTGGGCATGGACGTGCTGCGGGCCGAGCGGACGGCGCGGGCCCGCCGCCGGGCCGCCGCCGCGGTCGGCGGCTGCCTCGGCGTGCTCGGGGCGCTCGGCGCCGGGGTGCTCGTCGGGTTCCCGCCGCAGGTCCGGCTGGACGAGGCGGTCAGCCGGGCGCTGTACGCCGGTGACGACCGCACGCCCGCGCTCGACCTGCTGCTGGAGGCGCTCACCACGCCCGGCGTGGTCTGGTTCCGGGTGCTGGTCTCGCTGCCGGTGCTGTTCTGGCTCGGCACCCGCCGCGCCTGGTGGACGGCGGGCTGGGTGGTCGCCGCCAACGTCACCGTCAGTCCGCTCACCGTGCTGCTCAAGGAGCTGGTGGGCCGGGTGCGCCCGGCGTTCGAGGACGGCGGCCTCAGCTACGGCGGGCTCAGCTACCCCAGCGGACACTCCGCCGGCATCGCCACGCTGGTCACGGTCGCCCTGGTGCTGGCCTGGCCGCGGCTGGCCCCGCGGTGGCGGCGGCCGGCGGTGCTCGCCGGGGTGGCGCTCGCCGTCCTCGTCGGGCTGACGCGGATGTGGCTCGGCGTGCACTTCCTGTCCGACGTGCTCGGCGGCTGGTCGCTCGGGGTCGCGTGGTCGCTGACGGTCGCGCTCGTCTTCGGCGCCCTGCCGGGCGGCCGCGCCGCCCTGCCGCCCCGCGAGGAGGAACCGTGAACGGGTTGACGTCGCACGTGGTGCTGGAGCCCGACGACGGCTCGCTCGGCCCGCTGCTGCGGATCGCCGACGACCGGCTGGCGCCCGGGGCGGGCTACGGCCGGCACGCGCACCGCGCGGTCGACGTGGTCGCCGTGGTGGTCGACGGCGGCCTGCGGCACGGGTGGGGGGACGGTGCGCTGATCGGCGCCGGGGACGTCGCCGTCCTCCGCGCCGGCACCGGCCTGGAGCACGACGAGGTCGCCGGGGACGCCGGGGCGCGGCTGCTCCAGACGTACCTGCGCAGCGCCGCGCCCGACGCCGCACCCGCGCACGAGGTCCACGCGAACGCGGACGGCTGGGTGGACCTCCGCCGTCCCGACGCGCGGCTCTGGATCGAGACGGTCGAGGCCGGCACCTCGACGACCGTGCCGCCCGGTCTGCTGGTCCTGGTCGGCCCCGACGGCACCCGGGTCGAGCGGCAGGACGGCGGACCTGTGACCGGCCCGCGGACGGCCGTGGTGTGGCAGTTGGACACGACCCGCCCCGCCTGGGCAGAGTCGTGAGCATGGAACCGGCTCCCGCGCAGGGTCCCGCCTCGAGCTCGCGAGAGGTGGAGGGCGAGGGGGTCTCCTCCCTGCTGGCCGCGGCGCGCGCCGACGCCGACCGGACCGTCGACCTCCGCCGCCGCCTGCACCGCCACCCGGAGGTCGGCCTGCACCTGCCGCGCACCCAGGCCACCGTCCTCGCGGAGCTGGCCGAGCTGCCCGTCGAGGTCAGCGTGGGGACGACGACCACCTCGGCCGTCGCCGTGCTGCGCGGCGCCCGCCCGGGGCCCACGTACCTGCTGCGCGCCGACATGGACGGCCTGCCGGTGCACGAGGACACCGGGCTGCCGTTCGCCTCGGAGGTGCCCGGCGCCATGCACGCCTGCGGGCACGACCTGCACGTGGCGATGCTCCTGGGGGCCGCGCGGCTGCTGGCCGAGCGGCGCGACGAGCTGGCCGGCCAGGTGGTGTTCATGCTGCAGCCGGGGGAGGAGGGCTTCCACGGCGCGCGTTACATGCTCGAGGAGGGCCTGCTCGACGCCGTCCCGGGGGCGCCGGTTCGCGAGGCCTTCGCGCTGCACGTGTTCGCCAACCAGCCCAGCGGCGTGGTCAGCGTGCGGCCCGGGCCGATGATGGCCGCCGCCGACCACTGGCAGGTGACGGTCCGGGGCCGCGGCGGGCACGCCTCCATGCCGCACGCCGCCGCCGACCCCGTGCCGGTCGCCGCCGAGATCGTGCTGGCGCTGCAGGCGATGGTGACCCGGCGGGCGCCGGTGTTCGACCCGGCCGTGCTCACCGTCGCCCACCTCACCGCCGGCTCCACCGACAACGTCATCCCCGACACCGCCTTCCTCGAGGGCACGATCCGCACTCTGTCGGCGGAGCGGCGGGCCGACATGGTCGCGGGGGTGGAGCGGGTGGCCCGCCACGTGGCCGCGGCGCACGAGCTGGACGTCGAGTTCGAGCACCGCCGGGGCTACCCGGTGACGGTCAACGACGGCGGCGTGGCCGAGGCGGTGCGGTCGACCGCGGCCGGCCTGCTGGGTCCCGACTGCGCCACCCTGGCCCGGGAGCCGCTCATGGGTGCGGAGGACTTCTCCTACGTGATCGAGCGGGTCCCGGGCGCCATGGCGTTCCTGGGTGCCTGCGCGCCGGGGCAGGACCCGGCGACGACGGCCGGCAACCACTCGAACCTCGTGGTGTTCGACGAGGCGGTGCTGCCCGACGGCGCCGCGCTGTACGCGGCGATGGCGCTGCGCGGGCCGGCCGGCTGACCGGTCAGGCCGACGCCCGCCGCACCAGCCGGGTGTCGCACACCCGTGCCTCGACCCCGGTGTCGCCGTCGACCTGACGCAGCAGCAGATCGGCCATGAGCCGGGCCATCTCGCCGAGTGGCTGCGCCACCGTGGTCAGCGGCGGATCAGTGGTCGCGGCCACCGCCGCGTCGTCGAAGCCGACCACCGCGACGTCGCCGGGCACGTTCCGGCCGGCCGCCCGCAGGTGCCGGAGGGCGCCGACGGCCATCGGGTCGGAGGCGACGAACACGGCGTCGAGGTCGGGGGCGTGCTGCAGCAACTGCGCCATCGCGCGGCCGCCGCCGGCCTCGGTGAAGTCCCCCTCGGCAACCAGTGCCGGGTCGACGGTCCGGCCGGCCGCCTCGAGCGCGTCCCGGTAGCCGGCGTAGCGGTCGATCCCGGCGATCATGTCCCGGGGCCCGGTGACGGTCGCGATCCGGCGCCGGCCCTGGGCGAGCAGGTGCGCGGTCGCCGCCCGCGCGCCGCCGGTGTTGTCCGCGTCCACGTAGCAGACGGCGCGGCCGTCGAGCGGGCGGCCGGACAGCACCAGTGGCACGCCGGCCTCGGCGAGCACGCCGGGCAGCGAGTCGTCGCTGTGCAGCGACATGAGGATGACCCCGTCGACGTGGCCCTGGCGCACGTACCGCCCGACCTTCTGCTGCTCCCGCTCGCCGCGCGCCGCGAGCAGCACGAGGTTCATGTCGGTGTCGGCGAGGCTGGCCGACAGCTCGCGGACGACGCTGGCGAAGAACGGGTCGGAGAAGACCTGGGTGTCGGACTCCGACAGCACCAGCGCGATCGTGTCGGTGCGCCGGGTGACCAGGCTCCGGGCGGCGCGGTTGGGCACGTAGCGCAGCTGGTCGACGGCCGACTGCACCGCGAGGCGGGCCTCGGGACTGACCCGCGGCGAGTCGTTGATGACGCGCGAGACGGTCGCGCGGGAGACGCCGGCCAGCTCGGCCACCTCGTCCAGCGTGGGGGAGGGGGCCCGCCCGTGGACCGTCGTCATCGTGCACTCCTCCCGTGGCGACGCCGCTCGCCGGGGGCAGGTGTCGGCTCTTCCGTGGAGGCAGCGTAGGCCCTCGAACGCCGGTGTGGAAGCGCTTCCACGAAGGGCTTGACACGACGGTGTGATGCCCGCCACGCTTCCGGCACCGTCCGTGGGAGCGCTCTCACAGCGACCACGAGCCCCGGGTCATCGGGGATGACACAGGAGGTCCGATGTCCGTTCCCACCACGCGCAGGGCGGCGCTGGGAGCCGCTCTCGCCGTGTCCCTGCTGGCCGCCGGGTGCGGCGGCTCCGACACCGCCGACGACGGGACGATCACGCTGAACCTCGGCCTGTTCGGCACGTTCGGGTACGAGGAGGCCGGGCTCTACGACGAGTACATGCGGCTCAACCCCGACGTCCGCATCGTCGAGGAGTCCGTCGAGCGCTCGGCCGACTACTACCGGGCGCTGCAGACCCGCCTGGTGGCCAACTCCGGGCTCGCCGACATCCAGGGCATCGAGATCGGCTTCGTCGCCGACATCGTGGCCAACCACGCCGACCGGTTCGTCGACTTCGCCGCGACCGGGAACGCCGACGAGTCCCTCGGGCACTACTACGACTGGAAGGTCGAGGAGGCCACCACCGCCGACGGCCGGGTCATCGGCCTGGGCACCGACGCCGGCCCGGAGGCCATGTGCTTCCGCCGCGACCTGTTCGAGCAGGCCGGCCTGCCCACCGACCGCGCCGAGCTCGGTGCGCTGTGGGCCGACTGGGACGGCTACCTGGAGCTGGGCCGCCGGTACGAGGCGTCCCCCACCAAGCCCGAGGGCAGTGCCTTCGTCGACAGTCCCGCCAGCCTCTTCTCGGCCGCCGTCTACCAGGGCCAGACCGCCTACGACGACGAGGACGGCAACCCCATCCCCGAGACCAGCGACGGCGTCGCGACGGCGTGGCAGCACGCGAGCACGGCGGCCGACGAGGGACTGACCGCCAACCTGACCCAGTTCGGCGACGAGTGGAACTCCGCCTTCGTCAACGGCGCGTTCGCCACCATCTCGTGCCCGGCCTGGATGCTCGGCTACATCACCACGCAGGCCGGCCCGGAGGCCTCCGGCACGTGGGACGTGGCCCCGCTGCCCGGCCAGGCCAGCAACTGGGGCGGTGCGTGGCTCGGGGTGACCGAGGCCAGCGAGCACCGCGAGGAGGCCATCGCGCTGGTCGAGTGGCTCACCGCTCCGGAGCAGCAGGTGCGCATGTTCACCGACTCGCAGCACTTCCCGTCCAGCCAGGTGGCCGCCGAGGACCCGGCCGTCTCCGGTGCGACGAGCGAGTACTTCAGCGGGGCGCCGATCGGGCAGCTGTTCGCCGACTCCGCGGCCAACCTGCGGTTCACGCCGATCGGGCCGTTCGACACCCAGATCCAGGAGGCGTTCACCGAGGCGCTGAGCACGATCGAGACCGACGGCCGGGCCCCGGACGAGGCCTTCGACGCGGCCCTCGCGGAGATCGAGCAGATCGTCGGCGGCTGAGCCGGCGCCGGCACCCACCGGCAGTGACACCGTGGCGGTGCCCGGGGCGTCCCCCCGGGCACCGGCCGCGGCTCCCCGCACCCGCCGTCGACCAGGAAGGCCCCCGATGACCATCGCCAGCGACGACCCCCGGGTCGCGGCGGTCGCCGCCCCGGTGGACCCGCCCGACCCGGCCCCCGCGCCGCGTCGCCGGCGGGCGCGGCTGAGCCGCAACCGCTGGGGCTACGCCTACGTCGCCCCGTTCTTCCTCCTCTTCGCGTGCTTCAGCCTCTACCCCTTCCTCTACACCGCCTGGATCTCGCTGCACGAGGTGCGGCTGTCCGACGTCGACGGCGCGGAGTGGGTGGGCCTGGGCAACTACGCGGCGCTCCTGCAGAACGAGTTCTTCTGGAACGCCGCGAAGAACACGCTGACGATCGGGATCCTCTCCACGGTGCCCCAGCTGTGCATGGCGCTCGGGCTGGCACACCTGCTGAACTACCGGCTCCGCGGCCGCACCTTCTTCCGCGTCGCGATGCTCATGCCCTACGCGACGAGCATCGCCGCGGCCACCCTCGTCTTCGGGCAGCTGTTCGGGCACGACTACGGGCTGATCAACGCCGCCCTGCAGGCGGTCGGCGTCGACCGGATCGACTGGGAGGGTGGCTCCCTGAGCAGCCAGATCGCCATCTCGGTGATCGTCACCTGGCGCTGGACGGGCTACAACGCCCTCATCTACCTGGCCGCGATGCAGGCCATCCCGAACGACCTCTACGAGGCGGCGACCCTCGACGGCGCCAGCCGCTGGCAGCAGTTCCTCCACGTCACCGTCCCGTCGCTGCGCCCGACGATCCTCTTCACGATCGTGGTCTCGACGATCGGCGCGGTGCAGCTGTTCGGTGAGCCGCTGCTGTTCAGCGGCAACGGCATGACCAACGGCGGGGCGTCCAACCAGTACCAGACCCTCGGGCTGCTCATGTACGACCAGGGCTGGACCAACTTCCACCTCGGCCAGGCCGCCGCCACGGCGTGGGCCATGTTCCTGATCATCCTCGTGGTCGTCGGGGCGTACGCGCTCATCGCCCGCCGCCGCACCCGGGCCGAGCGGTAGGAGCCGCCGTCATGACCACCCTCGCCTCCCCCCAGGCGGAGACCCCGGCGGCGGGCCGCGCGGTGCCCGCCCCGCGCCGGCGCCGCCGGCGGGCCCACCGGACGACCGCGGCCGGCCCGGTCACCTACGTGCTGCTCGGGCTGACCACGCTGGTCTCGGTCTTCCCGCTCTACTGGACGATGGTCGCCGGCTCGCACACCAACGCCGAGATCGCCGAGACGCCGCCGCCGTTCCTCCCGGACGCCGACCTGTTCACCAACATCGGCCGCGCGATGGAGCAGGCGCCGATCGGGCTGGCCATCGTCAACTCCGTGATCGTCGCCGGCTGCATCACCGTCGGCACGGTCCTGTGCTGCACGCTGGCCGGGTTCGCCTTCGCCAAGCTGAGGTTCCGCGGCAACGGCGTCCTGCTCGGCCTGGTGGTCGGCACGATGATGGTGCCGACGCAGCTCGCGATCATCCCGCTGTTCATCCTCATCGCCGAGCTGGAGTGGGTGAACCAGCTGCAGGCGGTGGTGCTGCCGACCCTCGTCAGTGCCTTCGGCGTCTTCTTCATGCGCCAGTACCTCAGCACCGCGCTGCCCGACGAGCTGCTCGAGGCCGGCCGGGTGGACGGCGCCTCCACGATGCGGATCTTCTGGTCGATCGTCGTCCCGGTGGCCCGCCCGGCGATGGCGGTGCTGGCGATGCTCACCTTCCTCACCGCCTGGAACGACTTCTTCTGGCCGATCATCGCGCTCACCACGAGCAACCCCACGGTCCAGGTCGCCCTGGCCGGGCTCGGTGGCGGCTACATCCCCGAGCGCGCGGTGATCATGGCCGGCACGCTCGTCGGCACCCTGCCCGTGCTGGTGGTCTTCGTCGTCCTCGGCAAGCAGATCGTCGGCGGCATCATGCAGGGCGCGGTCAAGGGATGAGCGCTCCCGGAGCACGTCCGACCCCCCTTCCCTCCCCGCACCCCGAGAGGCTCTGACCGCCATGGCCACCGTGACCTTCGACCACGCGACCCGCATCTACCCCAAGAGCGAGCGGCCCGCGGTCGACGCCCTGGACCTGCACATCGGCGACGGCGAGTTCCTCGTCCTCGTCGGCCCCTCCGGCTGCGGGAAGTCCACCTCGCTGCGCATGCTCGCCGGGCTGGAGGAGGTGGACGCCGGGTCCATCCGCATCGGCGACCGCGACGTCACCGACGCACCGCCCAAGGCCCGCGACATCGCGATGGTCTTCCAGAACTACGCGCTCTACCCGCACATGACGGTCGAGGAGAACATGGGCTTCGCGCTCAAGCTGGCCGGCGTCGGCAAGCCCGAGATCGCCCGGCGGGTGGCCGAGGCGGCGCAGATCCTCGACCTGGGGGAGTACCTGCGGCGGCGGCCGAAGGCGCTGTCCGGCGGGCAGCGCCAGCGGGTGGCCATGGGTCGGGCCATCGTGCGCCAACCGCAGGTCTTCCTCATGGACGAGCCGCTGTCCAACCTCGACGCCAAGTTGCGGGTGCAGACCCGCACGCAGATCGCGGCGCTGGTGCAGCGGCTGGGCACCACGACGGTCTACGTGACCCACGACCAGGTCGAGGCCATGACGATGGGCGACCGGGTCGCGGTGCTCCGGGACGGCGTGCTCCAGCAGTGCGACACCCCGGGCGCGCTCTACGACCGGCCGGCCAACGTCTTCGTCGCGGGCTTCATCGGCTCGCCGGCGATGAACGTGGTCACCGGGGAGGCCGTCGACGGCGGCATCCGGCTGGGCGGCGCGGTGCTGCCCGTGCCGCGGGACCGGCTGGCCCGTGCCGCGGCGGGCTCCGGCCGGGCCACGGTCGGATTCCGCCCCGAGGCGCTGGTCGCCTGCGCGCCGGACGACGGCGTCCCGGTCGAGGTCCGCGTGGTGGAGCAGCTCGGTTCCGACGCCTACCTCTACGCGACCCTCGCCGGCACCGGCGACGACGTGCTGCACACCTCCGACGTCGTCGTCCGCACCGAGCCCCGGCAGGCGGCGTCCGTCGGCGACACCGTGTGGCTGCGGGTGCGTGAGGACTGCCTGCACGTGTTCGACCCCGCAACGCAACTGCGCGTCGACTGAGTCCGTCCCGACCTGACGGCGGCCCCCTGCAGGGGGCCGCCTCGTGCCCCGACTCCTAGGAGAACCCTGTCGTGACCACCTTCGACGTGCGCGCCGACGCCCTGGACGGGCGGACCTTCCCGCCCGGCTTCGTCTTCGGCGCCGCCACCGCCGCCTACCAGATCGAGGGATCCGTCGACGCCGACGGCCGCGGGCCCTCCATCTGGGACACCTTCAGCCACACCCCGGGCCGCACCTTCGGCGGCCACACCGGCGACGTCGCGGCGGACCACTACCGCCGCTTCCCCGAGGACGTCGCGCTGATGGCCGACCTGGGGCTGTCGGCCTACCGGTTCTCCGTCGCCTGGCCGCGGGTGTTGCCGCAGGGCGCCGGCCGGGTCGAGCAGCGCGGCCTGGACTTCTACCGGCGCCTGGTCGACGAACTGCTCGGCCGCGGCGTCGAGCCCTGGCTGACCCTCTACCACTGGGACCTGCCGCAGGCGCTGCAGGAGTCCGGAGGCTGGACCGACCGGGACACCGCGGCCCGCTTCGCCGACTACGCCGGCGTGGTCGTGGCGGCCCTCGGCGACCGGGTGCGGCACTGGTCGACGCTCAACGAGCCCATGTGCAGCGCGCTGCTGGGGCACCGCTCCGGCCAGCACGCCCCGGGGCAGCAGGACCCGGTCGCCGCGGCCCGCGCCGTCCACCACCTGCTGCTCGGGCACGGCCTGGCGGCCGGCGCGCTGCGCGACGCCGGTGTCGAGTCACTGGGCATCACGCTCAACTTCACGCCGATGACCCCGGCCAGCGACTCCGTGGCCGACGTGGACGCCGCCCGCCGCCTGGACGGGCAGCAGAACCGGATGTTCCTCGAGCCGGCGGTGCACGGCCGGTACCCGGCCGACGTCGTCGCGGACCTGACCGCCGCCGGCGCGCCGCTGCCCGTCCAGGACGGCGACCTCGACGTCATCGCCGCGCCGCTGGACTGGCTGGGGGTCAACTACTACTTCGAGCAGACCGTCCGCGTCGGCACCCGCCCGCCCGGCCGCCCGACGTCGTTCATCGGCGGCGAGGACGTCGTCGAACTCGACCCCGAGCCTCCGACGACCACCATGGGCTGGGGCGTCAGCCCGGAGGCGTTCACCGACCTGCTGCTGTGGCTGCGCGACCGGGCCCCGGGCCTGCCGCTCGTGGTGACGGAGAACGGCTCGGCCTGGGCCGACGAGGTGGACGCCGAAGGTGCGGTCCACGACCCCGAGCGGGTCGACTACCTGCTGCGCCACCTGGACGCGATGGCCGAGGCGATCGAGCGCGGTGCCGACGTCCGCGGCTACTTCGCTTGGTCGCTGCTGGACAACTACGAGTGGGCCCGCGGGTACGCCCAGCGCTTCGGGCTGGTGCACGTGGACTACGCCACCCAGCGCCGCACGGTGAAGGACAGCGGGCACACCTACGCGGCGGTGCTCCGCCGCCACCGCGAGACCTCCTGAGCGACGGCGGGGTGCCGGGCGGCCCGCCCGGCACCCCCCGCCCTCAGGTGGCCGGGCTCGGGTCCGACCGCTGCTCCTCCGGCGCCGCCTGCACGTCGCGGATCTGGTACTTCTCCACGGCCTGCCGGACGACGTCCCGGTCGACCTCGCCCCGCTGGGCCAGCGTGGCCAGCGTGCGGACCACGATCGTCTCGGCGTCGACGTGGAAGTGCCGGCGCAGCGCCGGGCGGGTGTCGGACAGCCCGAACCCGTCGGTGCCCAGCGTCGCCATGCCGCCCGGGACGTAGGGCGCGATGAGGTCGGGCACCGCCCGCATCCAGTCCGACACCGCCACGACCGGGCCGGGGGCGTCCTGGAGCCGCTGGGTGACGTAGGGGACCTGCGGGTCCTCCTCCGGGTGCAGCAGGTTGTGCTCCTCGACCACCTCGGCCTGCCGCCGCAGCTCGGTCCAGGAGGTCACCGACCACACGTCGGCCGAGACGCCCCAGTCGTTCGCCAGCAGCTCCTGGGCGCGCAGCGCCCACGGCACCGCGACGCCCGAGGCGAGGACCTGCGCCTTGCGGCCGTCACCTGCGCCGGGGGCGTACAGGTACATGCCGGCCAGCAGGCCCTGCACGTCGAGGCCCTCGGGCTCCGCCGGCTGCTTGTAGGGCTCGTTGTAGACCGTCAGGTAGTACATGACGTCCGGCGAGCGGTGCCCGCCGAGCGGCGCGCCCGGGTCCTGGCCGTACATGCGCTGCAGGGCGTCCTTGGTGATGTGGCCGACCTCGAAGGAGAACGCGGGGTCGTAGGACACCACGGCCGGGTTGGTCGCCGCGAGCAGCAGGGAGTGGCCGTCCTCGTGCTGCAGGCCCTCGCCGTTGAGCGTCGTCCGGCCCGCCGTGGCGCCGAGGACGAAGCCGCGGGTCAGCTGGTCGGCGGCCGCCCAGAACCCGTCGCCGGTCCGCTGGAACCCGAACATCGAGTAGAAGATGTAGATCGGGATCATCGGCTCGCCGTGGGTGGCGTAGGAGGTGCCGACGGCGGTGAACGACGCCGTGGAGCCGGCCTCGTTGATGCCCTCGTGCAGGATCACGCCCTGCTCGGACTCCTTGTAGGCGAGCATCAGCTCGCGGTCCACCGAGGTGTAGCGCTGCCCCGCCGGGTTGTAGATCTTGTGCGACGAGAACAGGGAGTCCAGGCCGAACGTACGGGCCTCGTCCGGGATGATCGGGACGAAGCGCGGGCCGAGCTCGGGGTCCTTGAGCAGCTCCTTCAGCAGGCGGACGAACGCCATGGTCGTCGCCACCTCCTGCTTGCCCGAGCCGCGCTTGAGGACGTCGAAGGCCTTGTCCTCGGGCGTCTTGAGCGTCTTGAACTCCGACCGCCGCCGCGGCACCGCGCCGCCCAGGGTCCGGCGCCGCTCGAGCATGTACTGCATCTCGTCGGAGTCCGGGTCCGGCCGGTAGTACGGCGGCAGCGTCTTGTCCAGCTGCTCGTCGGGGATCGGCAGGTAGAGCCGGTCGCGGAAGGCGGCGAGGTCCTCGGCGGTCAGCTTCTTCATCTGGTGGGTCGAGTTGCGACCCTCGAAGTGGCTGCCCAGCGTCCAGCCCTTGATCGTCTTCGCGAGGATCACCGTCGGCTGGCCCTTGTGCTCCACCGCCGCCTTGAACGCCGCGAACACCTTGCGGTAGTCGTGCCCGCCGCGGGAGAGGTCCCAGACCTCCTTGTCGCTCATGTTCTCCACGAGCTTGCGGGTGCGCGGGTCGCGGCCGAAGAAGTGCTCGCGCACGAAGGCGCCGTCCTCGGCCTTGTAGGTCTGGTAGTCGCCGTCGGGCGTCTGGTTCATCAGGTTGACCAGCGCGCCGTCGCGGTCGGCGGCCAGCAGCCGGTCCCACTCGCGGCCCCAGATCACCTTGATGACGTTCCAGCCGGCGCCGCGGAAGAACGACTCCAGCTCCTGGATGACCTTGCCGTTGCCGCGCACCGGGCCGTCGAGCCGCTGCAGGTTGCAGTTGACGACGAAGGTGAGGTTGTCCAGCTCCTCGCGGGCGGCCAGGCCGATGAGGCCCAGCGACTCCGGCTCGTCCATCTCGCCGTCCCCGAGGAACGCCCACACGTGCTGGTCGGAGGTGTCCTTGACGCCGCGGGAGTGCAGGTAGCGGTTGAACCGCGCCTGGTAGATCGCGTTCATCGGACCCAGGCCCATGGAGACCGACGGGAACTCCCAGAAGTCCGGCATGAGCCGCGGGTGCGGGTAGCTCGACAGCCCGCCGCCGGGGTGGCTGACCTCCTGGCGGAAGCCGTCCATCTGCTGCTCGGACAGCCGGCCCTCGAGGAACGCGCGGGCGTAGATGCCGGGCGAGGCGTGGCCCTGGAACCAGATCTGGTCGCCGCCGCCGGGGTGGTCCTTGCCGCGGAAGAAGTGGTTGAAGCCGACCTCGTACAGCGACGCGGACGACGCGTAGGAGGAGATGTGCCCGCCGACGGCGATCCCGGGCCGCTGCGCGCGGTGCACCATGATCGCGGCGTTCCACCGGATGTAGGCGCGGATCCGCCGCTCGACGTGCTCGTCGCCGGGGAACCACGGCTCACGCTCGGGCGGGATGGTGTTGATGTAGTCCGTGCTGCGCAGGGCGGGGACGCCGACCTGCTGCTCGCGGCTGCGCTCCAGCATGCGCAGCATCAGGTACCGGGCCCGGCCGCGGCCCGCGTGGTCGACGACGGCGTCCAGCGACTCGAGCCACTCCTGGGTCTCGTCGGGATCGGTGTCGACCAGTTGGCTGGGGAGCCCGTCGGTGATGACCGCGCGGGCCTTGCCTGCATCGCGGGCGGGGTCGCCGTCCGACTGCTGCGGTGCACTCATGCACCCATCGTCCCCCGCAGGTCGGGCCGGAGTCACGCCGAGGCCCACATGTCGGGACTGCGGGCCCCCGGTGCGCCGTCCGCGGAGCGCTTGCGCCTGACCAGGCATGCCCTACGCTTCCGCCAACGCCGACCGGTACACCGGCCGGACGGGGGGCCTCGAACACCGAGGCGGACGACCGCGTGGACGGAAGGGGTGGCATGACCAGGCTGCGGGAGGAGGCTCCCGCTGGTCGTGTCCGGCCCGTCCGCGGTCCGTCGTCCGGCCGGCGCGACGCGCCCGGGTCCGGGACTCCTTCCCCAGCAGCCCACCACCGGACAGGGCACGATCGTGCCCACCCCCGCTCAGCAGCATCGGAACCCACGGAGGAACAGCAGGGATGAGCGTCGACTCGGGCAGTGCCGGCATGGCGGCCCGGTTGGGCATCAAGCCGGGCATGGTCGTGCAGGAGCTCGGCTGGGACGAGGACGCCGACGAGGACCTGCGCGACTCCGTCGTCGAGGTCTCCGGCAGCGAGATGGTGGACGAGGACACCGACGAGGTGGCCGACGTCGTCATCCTGTGGTGGCGGGAGGACGACGGCGACCTGTTCGACGCCCTCACCGACGCGCTGACCTCCCTGGCCGACGAGGGCGTGGTGTGGCTGCTGGTCCCCAAGTCCGGTCGCCCGGGGCACGTGGAGCCCGGCGACGTCACCGAGGTGGCGCCGACCGCCGGCCTGTCCCAGACCAGCAGCATCTCCGCGGCCAAGGACTGGTCCGGCATCCGCCTGGTCACGCCCAAGGCCGCCCGCTCCCGCCGCTGAGGACGGTGGGGGGCCGTTCCCGCCCGTTCCCGCGTGCGGCACGATCGGGACATGACCCTCTCCGTCGGCGACGTCGCGCCCGAGTTCAGCCTCCCCGACCAGGACAAGCAGGTCGTGTCCCTGAGCGACCTGCGCGGCACGCCCGTGCTGCTCGTCTTCTACCCGTTCGCGTTCTCCGGCATCTGCACCGGTGAGCTCTGTCAGCTGCGCGACGAGCTGACCACCTACACCGACGCCGGGGTGCAGGTGCTCGCCATCAGCACCGACCCGGTGTTCAGCCTCAAGGCGTTCAAGGCGCAGGAGGGCTTCGACTTCCGGCTGCTGTCGGACTTCTGGCCGCACGGCGCCGTCGCCCAGGCCTACGGGGTCTTCAACGACAAGGCGGGCATGGCCGTGCGCGGCACCTTCCTCGTCGACGCCGACGGGAAGATCGCGTTCACCGAGGTCAACCAGCCCGGTGACGCCCGCCAGCAGCAGGGCTGGAGGGACGCGGTCACCCAGCTGGCCGCCTGACCCACTCGCCGTCCAGGGTGGCTCCCCTGCAGGGCCCCGCCGCGAGCTCGCGAGTGGCGGGGGGCAGGGGGGGTCCTTTGACTACCCTGGGCGCGCGGGGCGCGTAGCTCAGCGGGAGAGCTCTCGCCTTACAAGCGAGCGGTCGCAGGTTCGATCCCTGTCGCGCCCACTCCGTCCACTCGACGCCGGCCGCCGAGTGGCGACCTGCCGTGGTCTCCGGGCCTGCGAGAGGACGGCCACTCGCCGGTCGCGGCCCGGGGACGACGCCGGCGGCGGCGTTGGCCGGGCCGTCGGACGAGATGGCAGGGTGGTGCCGTGGTCAACGGTCCGCTCCGGCACATCACCTTCGACGCGCACGACCCGCTGCGGCTGGCCCGGTTCTGGTCGGCGGTGACCGGTTACGCCGTCGAGGACGAGCCCGAGGACGACGAGGTGCTCCTCGAACCGCCGCACCCGGGCACCCCGGGCTTGTTGTTCATCCGGGTCCCGGACGGGAAGACGGCGAAGAACCGCGTCCACCTGGACATCGAGCCGCCGACGGGGACCCGGGACGAAGCCGTCGAGCGCCTGCTCGCACTCGGGGCGACAGTGCACGAGGACCACCGCAGCCCCGCCGACGGGCTGGGCTGGGTGACCCTGCGCGACCCGGAGGGCAACGAGTTCTGCGTCGAGCGCAGCGCGGTCGAGCGCGCTGGGTAGCCGCCCCGTCAGGCCGCGGTGGAGAGCGGGTCCGCGCCGGCGGGGACGTCGGGCCGCGGGAACGCCGGCCGTAGGACCAGCGGCGGGCGGAACGGCGTCCAGCTGCCCTCGGGCTGAGCCAGCCGGTCGGCGATCGCCCAGAGGGCGGCCGGGTGGTGGCCGAGACCGAGGTGGCTGGCGAGGACGGCGATGTTCTCGCAGCGCTCGCCGGGGGTGTCCAGGCAGGTCTGCCAGTGCACGATCCCGTCCAGGTGCGAGTAGATCGAGGTCGCCGGTACCGGGAGCGGGCTGCCGTCGGGCTCCAGCGGCAGGCTGCGGTGCTCGACGTGCAGGTGGGAGTACCGGTCGAACGCCCGGGCCGCCCGGCTCTGGCTGGACCGGGTCAGGCGGAACGGGCTGCCCAGCGTGATCACCTGGCGGACGGACTCCGGCGTCCGGCGGGCGAGGTCCCGGGCGAAGATGCCGCCGAGGCTCCAGCCGACCAGGCTGACCGGCCGGCCGTAGCGGTCGCTGAGATCGTCGATGCGGTCCCGCATCCCCTCGACGCAGCGGGCCGTGGGGCCGATGTTGCGGCCCAGACGCCACCCGTGGACGCGGTAGCCGAGCCGCCGGAGCACCGCGCGCAGCACCCGCGTGGACGCGTCGTCGGCGAGCAGGCCGGGCAGCACGAGGACGGGGTGGCCGTCGCCCCGGGGCAGCCGCTGCAGGAGCGGGCGGGCGGCGAGGAACAGGCCGAAGTCCGCCGCGCCGCGCGCCGGCTCGGTGAGGTACAGCGGCAGTGCCGGGCCGTCGTTGCGGAACCGTTCGCCCAGCGGTACTGCCACGGGGTCCTCCTCGTCGTCCGGCCCCGGTCGGCCACCGGGTCGGTACCCACTGTGCCGCCGCGGCCACACCTGGCCCGCCGCGGCGCGCGAACGGGGCTGTGGTCGCCGCCACACCCGCCGCACGACTCCCACGGTGCCCGTCGCCTGGCGGCCCCGGCGCGGCCGGGGGACCGTGGGGCGGTGACCGCCGAGGACGACGGCCTGCGGGGCCGCAGCGCCACCGTGGACCTGGACGGGCCGGTGCACCACGTCGACTACGGCGGCGCGGACGCCGGGCCGACCGTGGTCCTGGTGCACGGACTCGGCGGCTCGCACCTCAACTGGGACCTGTTCGCGCCGCTGCTCACCCCGCACGCCCGGGTCCACGCGCTCGACCTGCCGGGGTTCGGGCGCAGCGAGCCGGGGCACCGGCTGGCGACCGTCCGCAACAACGTCGCCGTGCTCGACCGCTTCGTGCGCGACGTGACCGGCGGCCCGGTCGTGCTGGTCGGCAACTCGATGGGCGGGATGATCTCCCTGCTCGAGGCGGCCCGGGCGCCGGCCCGGGTCAGCGGCCTGGTGCTGGTCGACCCCGCCGTCCCCGGCCCGCGCGGGCGGCCCGACCGGCGGGTGGCCGCCACCTTCGCCATGTACGCGCTGCCGGGGGTGGGCGAGCGCTGGCTCGCGGCGCGGCACCGCTCGCGCGGGGCGCGGGGCGCCGTGCTCGACATGCTGGATCTGTGCGGCGTCGACCCGGCGACCGTGCCGGCGCAGTTGATCGACCGCTCCGCGGAGCTCATCGACCAGCGGGAGGACGTCGCCGGCATGGACCGCGCGTTCCTCACCGCGGCCCGGTCGCTGCTCCTGCTGCTGGCCGACCCACGCCTGCTGCGCCGGGCGATGGCGCAGGTGACCGCGCCGGTGCTGCTGGTGCACGGCGAGCTGGACCGGCTGGTGCCGGTGTCCGCGGCGCGCGACGCGGCCCGCCGGCACCCGCGCTGGGAGTACGTGGAGCTGGCGGGCGTCGGCCACGTGCCCCAGCTGCAGTGCCCGCAGGTGCTGGCCAAGCACGTCCTCGACTGGCTGCCCGCCGTCGCCCGCTGAGCCGGGGTCAGCGCAGGGTCGCGCGCAGGGCCTCCAGCCCGGTGGAGCGCGGGCGCCAGCCGAGGCGCTCCTTGGCCCGCGAGGTGTCCATGATCACCGGCCGGCTGGCCGCCTCCGCCCACTCGGCCACCGGCGGCAGGAACGGCAGGCGGACGACCGACCGCGCGGCCAGCTCGGCAGGGGCGGCGGGCACGGGGACCGGCAGCCCGCCGAACTCCCGGACGACGTCGGCGACGGACAGCACGCCGTCCCCGGCGATGTTGTAGGCGCCCGGCGGGCCGGCGGCGACGACGCAGAGCTGCAGGGCCTGCCCGACGTCGTCCTCGTGCACGAACTGCAGCGTCAGCTCCGGCGCCAGCACCGGGACCGGCACGGGCAGGCGCCGGGGCCGGCCGAACAGCCACCGGCCCAACGGCGCGAGGGGGCCGGGCAGCAGGTCCTTGCCGCCCGCCACGTGCGGCCCCAGGACGGCCGACGGGCGGAGCACGTACAGGGCGAGGTCCGGGAGGGCGGCGGCCTCGGCCGTCAGCAGCAGCTCGGTCTCGGCCTTCTCCTGCGCGTAGAACAGCCGGGCCGCCGGGCGCACCGGCCAGTCCTCGGGGATGCGCTCCGGGTTGTCGGCGTGCCAGCCGTAGGCGGCGACGGAGGAGGCGTGGACGAACCGGCGCGCGCCGACGTCCGCCGCCGCCCGGAAGGCGTTGCGGGTGCCGTCGACGTTCACCGCCCGGGTCGTCGCCCGCGTCGTGTTCCCGGTGATGAGGAAGGCCAGGTGGACCACGACGTCGGCACCGGCGAACGCCTCGCGCAGCGCGTCGGGGTCGCGGACGTCGCCGCGCCGGTACTCCATCTTCGACCAGCCCCGCTCGGCCGGATCGAACGGCCGCCGGGCGATGCCGACGACCCGCCGCACCCGGTCGTCGGCCTCCAGCAGGGGCACCAGGCCGGCGCCGAACGTGCCGGTCGGGCCGGTGACGGCGACGGTCAGGTCGGTCTCGGGGACGACGCGGCCCGCGCTCACGCCGAGGCCGCGCGTCCGGCCGCCGCGACGAGTTCGTCCACCCCGCGGCGGATCCCCCCGGACAGGACGTCGACGTCGGGGTAGGCGTCGAAGTCGGCGTTGATGCCGAAGGTCATGGTGTCGAGGTAGGAGAAGATCCCCACCGAGACGCGGGCGCCGCCGGCGATCGGCACGTAGGCGTGCGCCGAGCACATGCGCCGCCCCAGGACGTAGAGGGGCACCCGCGGGCCGGGCACGTTGGTGGTCACCGCCTGGTACCAGACGCCCGAGGCGGCGACCGCGGCCCGCACGCCGAGCGCGAGCAGGGTCGGGGCCACGAAGTCGCCCATGGCGATGATCGAGCGGGCGTCGACGGCCTGCAGCAGCCGCTTGTGGTCGTCCATCTGCCGGCGCACCGACGCCAGCCGCTCGACCGGGTCCGGCTCGGCCACCGGGAGGTCGACGAAGACCGCCGACACCCGGTTGTCCAGGGTGTTGCGCTCGCCGGCCTGGCGCACCGACACCGGCACCATCGCGCGGACGACCAGCCCGGAGCTCAGCGACCCGCGCCGGTCCAGCAGGTCGCGGAAGCCGCGGGTGATCGCGCTGAGCACGACGTCGTTGACCGTGCCGCCGAGCGCCGTCCGGACCCCCTTGAGCTCGTCGAACCCGGCCTCGGTCCACGCCCAGCGCCGGTGCGGCCCGATCGGCCCGTTGAGGGACCGGGCGGTCGACGTGGTGGCCTGCTTGGCGACCGACGGCGCCCCGGCGGCGAGGGTCCGCCCCGCCTTGGCGGCGTTCCGGGCGGCCTGGCGCACCCCGCCCGTGCCGGGCAGTCGGGTGAGCTCGCGCAGCGGGTGGGTGACGGCGTCCTGCACGGCCCCGGCGACCACGCCGAGCGTGGAGGGGCCCCGCTGCGGCACCCAGTCCTGCGGCTCGGGGTGCGGAGCGTCGGGGGTGAGGTCGAACATGAGCTGCATGAGGTCGGTGCCGGCGACCCCGTCGACCATGCAGTGGTGCACCTTGGAGATCAGCGCCCAGCGGCCGTTCTCCAGGCCCTCGACGAGGTAGAGCTCCCACAGCGGCTTGGCGAGGTCCAGCCGCTGCCCGAGCACCCGGCCGGCCAGGTTGCGCAGCTGCTCGTCGCCGCCCGGGCTCGGCACTGCGGTGTGCCGGACGTGGTAGAGGATCTGGAAGTGCGGGTCGTCGACCCACACCGGGCGGCCCAGCTGCAGCGGGACGGTGCGCACCCGCTGCCGGTAGCGGGGGACCAGCGCGAGCTTGCTCAGCAGCAGCCGGACGACGTCGCCGTAGGTGGGGGCGGGGCCCTCGAAGACCGCCACCGACCCCACGTGCAGCGGCGTGTTCTCGCTCTCGGCGTAGTAGAAGCCGGCGTCGGTCGGGCTCATGCGGTCCACGGTCAGCTCCTCGCCGCTCTTCCTCGCTGGATCCGCTAGCCGACCACGCGGCGCCCGGCCCGTCCAGCCGACGGCTCACCCCGCCCGGCGACCCGGCAGCCGGGCCTCCACCCGGTCCAGCAGCCGCAGGAGGGCGTCGTCCACGACCCACGGGCGGGTGAGGTTGACGCAGTGCCCGGCGCCGGGCACCTCGACCAGCTCCGCGTCCCCGATCGCCGCGGCCAGCCGCCGGCCATGGGCCAGCGGCGTGAGCCGGTCGGTGGTCGCCGCGACCACGGTGACCGGGACCCGGCCGAGGACGGACAGCGCCGCCGCCTCGTCGTGCTCGAGGAGGGTCGCGTAGAAGGCCATGGTCACCGGCAGGGGCGTCTGCTCGAGCAGGGCCTGCACCTCGCGCACGTGCGCCGGGTCGGCGTCGTCCCGGCCGAACAGATAGCGCCGGGTGAACCAGCGGCCGGCCGCGGTGCCGCGCCGGCGGAGGCGTTCCAGCAGCGGCGCCAGCGCCTGCAGCAGCCGCAGGTACACCGGGAGCAGACCGAGCAGGCGCAACGCCCCGACGCCGAGGCCCACCAGCCCGGTGCGCACCAGCCCGCCGGCCGAGGTGGCCAGCAGGAACACGCCGACCACGCGCGAGCCGAACAGCTCCGGCCGCTGCCGGGCCAGGGCCATCACGCTCATGCCGCCCATCGAGTGCCCAGCCAGCACGACCGGCCCCTCGGGGGCGACCGCGTCGAGGACCTCGCCCAGGTCGCGGCCGGTCCGGTCGATGGTGGCCCGCGTCAGCGGCGTCCACCCGGACCGGCCGTGGCCGCGCTGGTCCCACAGCACCAGCCGGGCCCGGTCGCGCAGCGCCTGCCGCTGCAGGTCCCACTCCTCCAGCCGGGCGGTGAAGCCGTGGCTGAGGACGACGGTCAGGGGCGCGGCGACGTCGCCGTCCACCTCGACGTGCAGGTCCACGTCGTCGTCGGTGCGGACGGTGCGCGATGCGGAGGACACCGGCCCATCCAAGCCGCCTCAGTCCTCGTCCGCGCGGGGGCGCCCGGGGGCGGCGTCGCGGACCAGGCGCCGGGCGGTGTCCACCTCCCGGGCCACCGGAGCGAGGACCCCATCGGCGTGGATCTCCGCGTCGTCGGGCGGGCGGTGGGCCTCGATGTCGGCCTCCAGCTCGCGGATCGCCCGCCGGAGGACGGCGACCTGCGCGAGGTCGGGCGCCGGCTCGCCCTGGCGGGTGGCGATGACCGCCTCGGTGACCGCGTCCGACGTCCGCTCCAACTGCACGATCACCGGCCAGAACGCGGCCGCCCGGGTGCTCACCGGCGGCGGCTCGGCCAGCCGGCGCTGCAGCTGGGTCTGCAGCTCGGTCAGCGCCCGGTAGTTGCGCCGGCGGGCCCGGCGCCGCTCCACCGGGCCGCCGGTGAAGGCCGCCTCGACGAACGCGTCGAGGGCCAGGGCCGCGGCGCGCAGCGCCTCGTCCAGCGGCGCGCGCCAGGTCTGCGGCCACAGCAGGTAGCCGAAGACCAGCACGATCGCGCAGCCGATGAGGGTGTCGATCAGCCGGGCGCCGACCAGGCCGGGGTCGCTCGGCAGCGCCAGGTCCAGCAGCAGGATGATCATCGGGGTCTGGAAGACCGAGAACAGGCCGAAGTTGGCCCCCCGCGCCCACGGCAGGACCGCCGCCGACGCGGCGATCGCGACGAGCACCCAGCCGTTGCGCGGCAGCACCGCGAGGAGCGCCGAGCCCAGCAGCACGCCCAGGAGGGTGCCGGCGCCGCGCTGCACCGCCCGCGCGAAGACCGAGCCGAAGTCCGGCTTGAGGACCAGCGCCACGGTGAGCAGCACCCAGTAGGGCCGCTGGACCGGCACGTACTGGCGCGCCACCTCGGCGATCGACATGCACAGCGCCAGCCGGACGGCGAAGTCGCGGCTGTCGCGGCTGGCCAGCGTCCGGTCGGCGAGCTCGCGCAGCCTCGTCCGCAGGTCGGTCTCCGGCTGGAGGGCCGCGGCCCCGGCCCGCTCCTCCGGGTCGCCGACGACGTTCCACACCAGCCGGACGCCGTGCCGGACCGCGCGGCGGGCGGGCGGGCCGTCCTCCAGCGCGGGCGGGCGCGCCGCAGGCAGCTCCCGGCTGCCGGTCAGCGCCCCGGCGAGCGCGGACACCGCGGTGACGTCCTGCGGATCGGCGGGCACGCCGGCGCGGGCGGCCGCCACCGCGCCCTCCACCAGCGGCGCGGCCGCGTTGAGCACCCCGGCCAGCTCCGAGAGCTCCCGGCTGCGCCCGGGGGAGTGGCTGCGGCTGCGGATGACCCGGTCGTAGGCGGCGTTCAACGCGGTCGTGAGCTCCCGGCGGGCGTCGTCCGACCCGGGTGTCCCGCAGGCGGCCAGCAGGTCGGCGATGCGGGTGAAGACGGCGGCCACCGCGGTGCGGTCGGGGTCCTGCTGCTCGATCCGGGCCTGGAGCAGCGCCATCAGCAGCGCCCAGGCGGCTCCGCAGAGGAAGAAGCCGACCTCGGCGGCCGTCGAGAGCGCGGTCACCAGCCCCGACGACAGCGCGGTGTACACGAGCAGCTGCAGCCCGCCGAGGGAGAGGGCCGCGTTCACCCCGCTCACCAGCGCCGCGACCACCGACAGGACGGCGACGACGACCACCGGCTCCCATCCGCCGCCGGTCGCGTACTGGCCGGCGAGCAGGCCCACCGTGCCGAAGCCGACGGCGGCGGCGATGCGACGCAGCTGGTCCCGCAGCGGCCCGGCCTGGGGCGCGAGCGTGGTCACGAGGGCGCCCATCGTGCCGAACACGCCCGCCCCGAGCGCGGGCCCCGGCTGGATGCCGCCGCCCACGAGCACGGCGACGACCAGCGGTGCCGGGATGGAGACGGCGAACCGGACGACGTCCCGCCAGGGCACCGGAGGGCGCTTGGTGCGCACCAGCTCCTCGAGCCAGGCCGGCGCGTGCACCCCCCTCTCCGCCACGGCTCCCGAGCTTTCCACCGGCGAGGGAGCCGCGCGCACCGCCGCTCTGGGACGCTGCCCGACGTGATCGACGTCCCTCCCGTCCGGGTCGCCGAGCCGGCCGAGCCGGCCGCCGGCCCGTGATGGCCCGACCGGTCGCTCCCGTTCCGTGACCCCTTGGCCCGCGCGGTCCACCGGAGCACGCTGGAGGTGTGCCGGGGGAGGCGCCGTCCACGGGAACGGCGCGGGGGACGGCCGTCGGGCACGGCGGCACCGCCGCGCTGCCCGTTCCGCTGACCGCGCTCGTGGGCCGCGACGCCGACCTCGACACGGTGGCCGACCTGCTCTGCCGGACCCGGCTGCTCACGCTGGTGGGCGCCGGCGGCTGCGGCAAGACGCGGATGGCGCTGGCCGCGGCGGTGCGCGAGCGCGACGCTGGGACGCCGGTCGCCTGGTGGCCGCTGGCCCCGCTCCGGGAGGCGGCGTTCGTCGCGCCGTCCCTCGCCACCGCGCTCGGTCTGCAGCACAGCCGCCCCGAGGCGGAGTCGCTGGCCGCGGCGCTCGGCGACCGCGAGGTGCTGGTCCTCGCCGACAACTGCGAGCACCTGGCCGACGAGGTCGCCCGGCTGCTGTTCGCGCTGCTGCCCGAGTGCCCCGGCCTGCGCGTCCTGGCCACGAGCCGCCAGGCGCTGCGGGTCACCGGCGAGCACGTCTGGGAGGTGCCCCCGCTCGGGCTGCCCCCGGAGCGGGCAGCGGACGCGGAGCTGTCCTCGGCGCCGGCCGTCCGGCTGTTCCTCGACCGCGCGTCGGCCGCGGGGGCGGCGCTCGGGCGCGGTGACCTCCCGACCGTGGCCCGGCTGGTGCGGCGCCTGGACGGGATGCCGCTGGCGGTGGAGCTGGCCGCGGCCCGGACGGCGGTGGTGTCCCCCGTCGAGCTGCACGAGCAGCTGGACGACGCGTTCCGCGTGCTCGTCGACGACCGGCAGGGGGTGCCGGCCCGCCAGCGCACGCTGCACGCCACGCTGACCTGGAGCCACGAGCTGCTCAGCGCTCCTGAGCGGGTGCTGTTCCGCCGCCTGGCGGTGTTCGCCGGGCCGTTCGACCGCGAGGTCGCGGCCGCGGTCGCCGGGGACGTGGGGGAGGACCCGCTCGTCGTCCTGGAGTCGCTGGTCCGGCGGTACCTCGTGCGCGCGTTGCCCGCCGAGCCGCGCCGCGGCCACCGGCTGCTCGAGCCGGTGCGCCAGTACGCGGCCGAGCGGCTGGCCGGGGCCGGTGAGCTGGAGGAGACCTCCCGGCGGCACGCCCGCGCCCATCTCGCGCTGGCCCGCCGGCTGGCGCCGGCCGTCCGCGGGGGACCGGCCCCGGTGACGCAGCGCGAGGCCCTGGACCACCTGGACTCCCGCAGCCCCGACCTGCGCGCTGCGCTCGGCTGGGCGCGGCGGACCCCGGGGGAGGACGCGCTGCTGGTCGACCTCGTCGTGGCGCAGTGCTGGGCCTGGTGGCGGCTGGGCCGGTTCGCCGAGGGGAGCACCTGGCTGCGGGCGGCGCTGGCCACGGGCGCGGGCACGGAAGCCGACCGTGCGGAGCTGCTGCACGGGCTCGGGTGGCTGGCCCGTCACCAGGACGATCCCGGGCAGGCCCGGGCCGCGCTCACCGAGGCGCTGGCCCTCTACGACCGGCTGGGCGACTCGCGCAGCGCCGCGTTCGTGCTGCACCGGCTGGCCGCGGTGTGCCTGGACGCCGCCCTCGTCGGCGACACGGACGAGCTGCTCGAGTGCCGGACGCTGGTCGAGGCCAGCGTGGCGCGGGCCCGGGTGGCCGGCGACGACTGGGCGCTGGGCGGCGCGACCTACTGGCACGGGCTGCTCACCCTGGCCGAGGGTGACCCGCAGGCCGCGGCGCGGCTGCTCGCCGAGGCGCGGGCCCTCTTCGTCGTCGTCGGCGACCGGTGGGCGGTGGGCCGGGCCTCCGGCATGTCGGCCTTGGCGCTGGTCCGGTCCGGCCGCCTGCGCGACGCCGCCGCGGCGCTGGGCGAGGCCGAGCGGACCAGCCAGGAGGTGCGCGACCGCTGGGGCCTGGCCCGCTGGGCCCAGCACGCCGCCGAGTGGCACCTCGCCGCGCGGGACCCCGTCGAGGCGGCCCGGTCCTGCGCCCGCGCCGCGACCGGGTTCGCCGAGCTGGGCGACGGCCTGCGGGTGCTGGAGGTGGCCCGCGTGTGCGCGGAGGCGCTGTCCGGGCAGGGCCGGCACGCCGGGGCCGCCGCACTCCGGGCCGCGGTCGCCGTCGCCGCCGAGCGACACGGCGGCGCGGGTGCCCGGCTGGCCGACCAGGTCGCCGAGCTCGCGGCCGGGGCGCCCGTCGCCCCGGAGGGGGACGCCCTCCCGGAGCCGCTGAGCCGGCGCGAGCTGGAGGTCCTGCGGCTGGTCGCCCGCGGGTGCACCGACGCGGACGTCGCCCGGACGCTGTTCCTCAGCGTCCGCACCGTCGGCGGGCACCTCGGGTCGGCCTATCGGAAACTCGGCGTCCGGTCGCGCACCGCCGCCGTCCGCCGGCTGGCCGAGCTCGGCCCGGCCGCGGGCGGCGGGTACCCGGACGCGTAGTTCTACGCATCAGTCGGGACCGGTCCGGCGACACCCTCGTACGGCAGCGGCCGCCATCCCGGGCGGCGCGACCGGGAGGTAGTGATGAGCACGTTCCCCACCACCGGCCGGAACGGCACCGTCATCGTCGTCGGGGCGAGCATGGCGGGGCTGCTGGCGGCGCGCGTGCTGGCCGAGCACGCCGGCCGGGTCGTCGTCCTCGACCACGACACGCTGCCCGAGGACGCCGTGCCGCGGGGCGGCGCCCCGCAGAGCGCGCACGCGCACGGGCTGCTGGCCAGGGGCCTGCGCGGGCTGGAGGAGCTGTTCCCCGGGCTGACCGCCGAGCTCGTGGCGCGCGGAGGGCGCGTGGCCGACGTGCAGGAGGACTTCCGCTGGGTCAGCGACGGCTACACGCTGGCCCGCGGCCGCTCGGGGATGCACGGGATCCTGGTCAGCCGGCCGCTGCTCGAGCGCGAGGTGCGGCGGCGGACCCTCGCCGACCCGCGCATCAGCGTCCACGACCGGGTCGAGGTCCGGGCCCTCATGCACGACGACCGGGGGCGGGTGCTGGGGGTCGCCGCGGTGGAGCGCGACAACCCGGCCGGCCGCGGGATCCGGCGCTGGGACGCCGACCTCGTCGTCGACGCCTCCGGGCGGACGTCGCGGGCGCCGGAGTGGCTCCAGGCGCTCGGCTTCGAGCCGCCCGAGGAGGAGCGGGTCGAGGTGGACGTCGCCTACTCGACGCGGCACTACCGCCGGGAACCGGGCCACCTCGACGGGGGCGGCGGGGTCGCCATCGCGGCCGCGCCGGACAACCCGCGCGCCGGCTTCCTCCTGGCGCAGGAGGGCGACCGCTGGATCTGCGCCCTGGGCGGCTACCTGGGCGACCGGCCGCCGATCGACCCCGAGGGCTTCGAGGCCTACGCCGCGACGCTGCCCTCGCCGATGGTCTCCGAGGTGATCAGCCGGGCGGTGCCGGTCGACGAGCCGCGTCGGTACCGCTTCCCGGCGTCGGTCCGGCGGCGGTTCGAGCGGCTCCGCCGGTCGCCCGAGGGCCTGCTCGTCCTCGGCGACGCGGTCTGCAGCTTCGACCCGGTGTACGGCCAGGGGATGACGGTGGCGTGCCTGGAGGCCCTCGCGCTGCGCGACGTCCTGCGCCGGGGGCCGGCTCCGGCCGACCTCCCCCGGGAGTTCTGGCGGGCGTGCGAGCCGATCGTCGACATCGCGTGGCAGATCGCCCTCGGCGCGGATCTGCGCATCCCCGGCGTCCGGGGGCCCGTGGACCGGCGGACGCGGGTGGTCAACGGGTACATCGGCAAGGTGTACCGCGCGGCCGCGCTCGACCCCGCGGTCGGGACGGCGTTCCTGCGGGTGATCCACATGGAGGCGGCGCCGCCGTCGCTGATGTCGCCGTCGGTCCTGGCGCACGTGGTGATGGGGTCCCGGCGCGCGCCGGCTCTCCCCAGGCCGCGGATCTCGCCCGAAGCCCAGCAGCGGGTCTGACGAGGGTGCCGGGCCGGCCCGCCGGGTCGGCCCGGCCTGCAGGCCGGAGGCGGCGAGCGGCGGCTGACCTACAGTCCGGCCCGTGACCGTGTCGCTGGGCGAGGTCGTCGCCGCGCTCGAGGCCCGCTACGCCCCCGCGCTCGCCGAGGACTGGGACGCGGTCGGCCTGGTCTGCGGGGACCCCGAGGACCCGGTGCAGCGGGTGGTGTTCGCCGTCGACCCGGTCACCGCGGTCGTCGACGAGGTGGTCGAGAACGGGGCGCAGCTGCTGGTCACCCACCACCCGCTGCTGCTCAGCCCCGTCCACGGCGTGCCCGCCGACGACCCGAAGGGCCGCCTGGTCCACCGGTTGATCCGGGCCGGCGCCGGGCTGTTCGTCGCGCACACCAACGCCGACCGGGCTCCGGAGTCCGGGGTCAACGACGCCCTCGCCGCCGCGCTGGGCCTCGCCGACGCCGCGCCGCTGCAGCCGGACGCGACCGATCCGCGGGCGGGCCTGGGCCGGATCGGCCGGCTGGCCGAGCCGGTGACGCTGCGGCAGTTCGCCGAGCGGGCGGCCGAAGCGCTCCCGGCGACCGCCGGCGGGGTCCGCACGGCCGGGGACCCGGACCGGCGGATCGAGACCGTCGCCGTCTGCGGCGGCAGCGGCGGCTCGCTGCTGCCGGTCGCCGCGGCCGCCGGTGCCGACGTGCTGCTGACCAGCGACCTCCGCCACCACCCCGTCTCCGAGGCCGGGGAGGTCCCCGGTCCCGCGGTCTGCGACGTCGCGCACTTCGCCTCGGAGTGGCCCTGGCTCCCGGTGGCCGCCGACGTCCTGCGCCGGGACCTCGCCGGGCGCGTGGAGGTGCACGTCTCGCGGCGGCGCACCGACCCGTGGACCTGGAGCACCGGGGGCGACCCCGCGCCGCAGGTAGGTTGAGCGGGTGAAGGCCGACCACTTCGACCAGCAGAAGCTCCTGGCCCTCGCCGCCGAGGACGTCGCGTTGGCCCAGCTGGCCCACCGCCGGCGCACCCTGCCCGAGCTGGCGGCGGTCGACACCGCGGCCGAGGCCGAGCGGGGGCTCACCGAGCAGGCGGTCCGCGCCGAGACCGAGGTGCGTGACCTGCAGCGCGAGGTCAAGCGGCTGGAGGGGGACGTCGACACCGTCCGCCAGCGCGCGGCCAAGGACCAGCGGCTGCTCGACTCCGGCAGCGTCTCGGCCAAGCAGATGACCGACCTGCAGCACGAGCTGCAGTCACTCGCCCGCCGCCAGTCCGACCTCGAGGACACCGAGCTCGAGCTCATGGAGCAGCTGGAGACCGCCGAGAACGCGCTGGCCGCCGCGCAGGAGGGGCAGCAGGCGGCGCAGACCGAGCTCACGCGGGCCGAGCAGGCACGCGACGACGCCCTCGCCGACGTCGCCGACCAGACCGCCGTCCACGAGAAGGCGCGCGCCGAGGCCGCGGGCACCGTGCCGGCCGACCTGCTCGCCCTCTACGAGCGGATCCGCGCGCAGACCGGGAGCACCGGCGCGGCGATGCTCAAGGCCCGCCAGTGCCAGGGCTGCCGCATCGAGCTGTTCGGCCGGGAGCTCGCCGCCGTCCGCAACGCCGACCCCCACGAGGTGGTCCGGTGCGACAACTGCGGGCGGATCCTCGTGCGCACGGCGGAGAGCGGCCTGTGACGCGGAAGCTGGTCGTCGAGGCGGACGGCGGCTCGCGGGGCAACCCGGGCCCGGCCGGCTACGGCGCCCTGGTCCGCGACGCGCAGACCGGGCGCGTGCTCGCCGAGCGGGCCGAGTCGGTCGGGCGGGCCACCAACAACGTCGCCGAGTACGGCGGTCTGGTCGCCGGGCTGCAGGCCGTCCTCGACCTCGACCCGAGTGCCGAGGTCGAGGTCCGCATGGACTCCAAGCTGGTCGTCGAGCAGATGTCGGGGCGCTGGAAGGTCAAGCACCCCGACATGCAGAAGCTCGCCCGCCAGGCCCAGCAGATCGCCCGGCAGCTCGGCGGCGTGCGCTACACCTGGGTGCCGCGGGCGCAGAACGGCGCGGCGGACGCGCTGGCCAACAGCGCCATGGACGGCCGCCCCGTGCGCCGCGACCTCGCCGCCGAGCCGGCGACGACGGAGGACGACGTCCAGCCGGTCGTCGCACCCGCGCCGGTCGTCACGACGGTGACGCACCTGCTGCGGCACGGCCGGACCGAGCACACCCCGGAGCGTCGGTACAGCGGTCGCAACGACCTGCCGCTGTCGGCCACCGGCCGCGCGGAGGCCGAGGCCGCGGCCAAGCGGGCGGGCGAGCTGGGCATCGAGGTGGTGGTCGCCTCGCCGCTGCGGCGCACCCGCGAGACCGCGGAGGTCGTGGCCGGCGTGCTGGGGCTGCCGGTGACCTACGACGACGACCTCGTGGAGCTCGACTTCGGCCAGCTCGAGGGGCTGACCGCCGACGAGGCCCGCGCGCGGCACCCGCTGGCCACCCGCCGCTTCGTCGCCGACACCACCGTCGCCGCGCCCGGCGGCGAGTCGGTCGCCGACGTCAGCGTCCGCGTCGGCCGGGCCCGCTCCCGCATCCTGCGCGAGCACGCCGGGAAGACCGTCCTCGTGGTCAGCCACGTCACGCCGATCAAGCTGCTGCTGGCCGCCGGCCTCGACGTGCCCGACGAGGTCGTCCACCGGGTGTTCCTCGAGGCGGCGTCCTACTGCACGGTGGCCTGGAGCTCCGACGGCCGCAGCACCGTCCGCCTGGTCAACGACACGAGCCACCTGCGGTGACGACCCGCGCCGACCGGAGCGAACTCAACCGATGAGTTGAGGACGCCGGCGTGGTCTGTCCTGGCGGGGCCCGATCCGGGGCTCCCGACGGGACAGGAGGCACGACGATGGGCAGGGCGATCCTCTTCGCGGCGGTCTCTCTCGACGGGTACGTCGCGCGGCGCGACGACTCGGTGGGGCCGCTGTTCGACTGGTACGGCAACGGCGACGTCGAGATGACGTTCAGCGACGAGTCGCGGCCCTTCCGCGTCACGCAGCAGACCGCCGACTTCCTGCAGGCCACGGCACCCCGGATGGCGGCGATGGTCTGCGGGCGCCGGCTGTTCGACCACACCAACGGCTGGGAGGGGGTGCCCCCCAACGGCGAGCAGGTCTTCGTCGTCACCCACCGGCCGGTGGACGACTGGCCGCACCTCGGCACGGCGCCGTTCACCTTCGTGCCGGACGTGCGCAGCGCGATCGAGCAGGCCAAGGCCTCCGCCGGGGACGGCGACGTCTCGGTCACCGCCGGCGACGTGGGCGGGCAGGCGTTCCAGGAGGGGCTGATCGACCAGGTGGTGCTCAACCTGGTGCCGGTCGTCCTCGGCTCCGGCCGCCCGTTCTTCGGCTCCGGCGGCGCGGCCGAGGTGCTGCTCGAGGACCCGCGGGTGGTCGAGGGCCGGCGGGTCACCCACCTCGTCTACGACGTCCGCCGCTGACGCGGCCGGCGCGCCTCAGACCCGCTGCGCCGCGACGACGGCGGGGATGCGGGCGAGGTCGGCGTCCATCGTCCGCCGGTACCCCGGCACGAGCAGGGGATGGACCAGGCGGAAGAGGCCGTGCGGCACGACGGTGAGCTCCTCGGTGACCAGCGAGGTCCCGTCGGGCTGGGCCGTCACCGTCCGCCGTCCCCGCAGTGTCATCTGCCGCGAGCCGCCCTCGAAGGCGAACCCGTCCGGCCCGGCCTCGACGACCTCGCTCGGCGTGACGAAGGTCAGCCCGGCGACGCGGAGCCGCTCGACGGCGCGCTGCCCGACCCGGGCCGGACCCGGCGGGTCCACCTCCATGTGGGTCACGGCGGGGCGCCACTCGCGGTCGCGGGTCAGGTCCAGCACGACCGCGGCCGTCGCCTCGACGGGTGCCGGCACGGCCACACGGGACGTCAGGGTCGTCATGCGGGGGATCGCAACACCGGCCGGTGGGCCGGTCGAGGGTCGATGGTCCCGCGGGAAGGGCGGGCAGTGGGACGGCGTTGCACGAGGTGCGCCACGACACACCCGGCCGACCCGTGGCCCGGGAGATCATGGGCCCGCACGCCCCGACCCGAGGAGTCCAGTGACCGCGACCATCGCGCCCGCCACGTCCGCCGTCGTCGGTGACGAGCGCACCCTGTCGCCCGCCGAGTACGAGACCTGGGCCGCGGAGGTGCGCCGGCTGGCCGAGGAGCGCGGCGCGGTGATCCTGGCGCACAACTACCAGGTGCCCGAGATCCAGGACGTCGCCCACTTCACCGGCGACTCGCTGTACCTCTCCCGCGTCGCGGCCCAGACCGACGCCCGCGAGATCGTCTTCTGCGGCGTCCACTTCATGGCCGAGACGGCGAAGATCCTCTCGCCGGGCAAGACCGTGCTGCTGCCCGACCACGCCGCCGGCTGCTCGCTGGCCGACTCGATCACCGCCGACCAGCTGCGCGAGTGGAAGGCCCAGTACCCGGGCGCCGTCGTCGTCAGCTACGTGAACACGACCGCGGCGGTGAAGGCCGAGACCGACATCTGCTGCACGTCGTCCAACGCCGCGGACGTGCTCCGCTCGATCCCGGCCGACCGGGAGATCCTCTTCTGCCCCGACCAGTTCCTCGGCGCGCACGTCAAGCGGGTCACCGGGCGCGAGAACATCCACATCTGGGCCGGCGAGTGCCACGTGCACGCCGGGATCAGCCCGGCCGACGTCCGCGCCCAGGTGGCCGCCCACCCCGACGCCGAGATCCTCGTGCACCCCGAGTGCGGCTGCACCACCTCGGTGCTCGACCTGGTGAGCCACGGCGACCTGCCGGCCGACCGCACCCGCGTGCTGTCCACGGGCGGCATGGTCGAGGAGGCGGCACGGACGACGGCGAGCCAGGTGCTGGTCGCCACCGAGGTCGGCATCCTGCACCAGCTGCGGGGGCTCAACAGCGGGACGTCGTTCATCCCGATGAACGACCGCGCCGCCTGCCGCTACATGAAGATGATCACGCCGGCCAAGCTGCTGCAGACGCTGCGCACCGGCGAGGGTGCGATCGACGTGGACCCGGAGACCGCCGCACGGGCCCGCCGCGCGGTCGAGGCGATGATCGCCATCGGCGAGCCCGGCCGCGGCGGCGAGTGAGAGGTCATCGAGGGATAGGAGGCAATACCCGCGTCCGCGGCGCGAGGACGCAGGTATTGCCTCCTATACCTCGCCTCAGCGGAGGACGTCGTCGGAGATGTCGGCGACGATCGCCTTGAACGTGCGGGTGTCCACCTCGTCGTCGACCGTGACGCGCACGATGTCGGAGACCTGCTGCGGGGACGTCGGGCGGACGGCCGCCGCGCGGGCGGCGGCGATGAGGTGCAGCTGCTGGACCCGGGCGGTGCCGCTCGCGTGCCGGACCGGGGAGAGTCGGTTGTCGCGCATGCGTTCGACGGTAGGCAGCCGCCGGACGGGAACCGGGGACGGCGGGTGTGTGTCCGCGCGGACGGGGACCCGTCCGTCACACCGACCCCACCGGTGGCCGCGGTCACAGCACGCGCAGCGCGGCCGGCGGCACCCGTCGGCCGCCCGCGACCGCGGCGGCGCGCCTACGACCGCAGCAGCAGGGGCGACCGCGGGGTGTCCGTGGCCTGGGCGGCCAGCCAGGCCTCCAGCCGGTCGGCGGGCAGCGGGGGCGAGTGCAGGAAGCCCTGGCTCTCGTCGCAGCCGAGCCCGGCCAGGTGCGCCAGCGTCGCCGGGTGCTCCACGCCCTCGGCGACGACCCGCAGTCCCAGCCGGTGCGCCAGCGTGACGGTACTCGCGACGATGGCCTCGTTGCGGGCGTCGGTGAGCAGGTCGGCGGTGAAGGACCGGTCCAGCTTGAGCTCGGCCACCGGCAGCACGCGCAGGTAGGACAGCGACGAGTAGCCGGTGCCGAAGTCGTCGATGCTCACCGTCACGCCGAGCTCGGCGAGCCGGCCGACCACCGCCAGGCTGCGGTCCGGGTCGCTGAGCAGCACGCTCTCGGTGACCTCGAGGACCAGGCGCTCCGGTGGCAGGCCGGAGCCCGCGAGGAGCCTCGCGACCCGGCACGGCAGGTCGGTGTCCAGCAGGTTGCTCGCCGACAGGTTCACCGACACCCGCAGGTCCAGGCCGCGGTCGCGCCAGTCGGCGGCCTGCGCCACCGCCTGCCGCAGCACCTCGTCGGTCAGGCTGCGCATGAGTCCGTGCACCTCGGCCAGCGGCAGGAACTCGGCCGGGCCGAGGAGGCCGCGCACGGGGTGCGCCCAGCGCACCAGCGCCTCCACCCCGACGGTGCGACCGGTGACGACGTCGACCTGCGGCTGGTGGTGCAGCACGAGCTGGCCGGCGCCCAGCCCGGCCCGCAGCTCCTCGACCAGGGCCAGGTGGCGGCTGCTGTCCCCGTGCTGGGCGCTGTCGTAGACCGCCACGCCGGTGCCGGTCCGCTTGGCGTCGTACATGGCCGCGTCGGCCCACTGCAGGAGCAGCTCGGTGCCGCCGGCGCCCTCGCCCGGGGGCCGGCCGCTGCAGCAGGCCAGGCCGATGCTGGCCGCGACGTGCACCGACATGCCGCCCACGCGGAACGGCGCGGCCAGCTGGTCGGCCAGCCGGCGGCCCAGCGCGGCCGCGGCGTCCTCGGGCGCGACGCCGGCGTCCATCGGCGCGACGACCGCGAACTCGTCCCCGCCGAGGCGCCCGAGGACGTCGCCGGGCCGCAGCATCGGCTTCAGCCGGGCCGCGACCAGGCGCAGCAGCTCGTCGCCCGCGGAGTGGCCGAGGCCGTCGTTGACCTCCTTGAACTTGTCGAGGTCGAGCAGCGCGAAGGCCAGCGGGGAGCGCCGGTCGCACAGCTGGCCGACCCGGCGCAGGACGGCCCGCCGGTTGGCCAGGCCGGTCAACTCGTCGGTGAGGGCCTCCCGCCGGCTGACCGCCAGCTGCGCCAGCTCCCGCACGTTGACCAGCAGGCGCACGCTGGCCCCGAGGGCCGCCAGCGAGGCGCACCAGGTGGCCGCCGGGTCGCCACCACCGAGCGCCGCGGCGACCAGCACCGCGGTGGCGGCGACGATGACCACGAAGGCGCCGATCGTCGACGCGGCCGGGTCGGTCGGCTGGGGGTCGGAGCGGGCCGGGCGCAGCGTGGCGGCGACGGCGAGGCACAGGGCGCCCAGCGACTCGGCCGCCGTGCCCCACCAGGCCCGCTCGCCGGTGACGAGGGCGACGCTGCTGCCCGCCAGCAGTCCGGCGAACGCCGCGGTGACCAGCCAGAGCCGCGGGTCGCGGGCCATGGAGCCGAGCGAGGCGAGGGAGGCCGCCGTCCCCACCAGGACGAAGCCGGCCGCGCACTGGGCCAGCAGCGGCTGGACCTGCGTCCAGGGCGCCTCGGCCAGCCGGCCGCCGGTGGAGTCGATGACGACGGAGGCGACGGCGACGACCGCCAGCACGGCGGCCAGCCCGTTCAGCACGTCGTTCGGGTCGGCGAGGCTGGTGCTGTGGCGGTTCCAGCGAACGAGGGCGCTGTAGAACAGCGGGAAGGCCGCGACCGGCGCCCACTGGACGCCCGCCTCGGCCGCGGCGCGGGCCCCGGGGAGGGTACCCAGCACGGCGAGGACGGCGACCACCGCGACCACGACGGCGCCGGCGAGCGCGACGCGGCCCCACACCTCGCGCTCCTGCGGCACCCGGCGGGCGCGCCACAGCAGGATCGCCGCCAGGCAGCCGAACAGCGGCAGGCCCACCGCGAGGCGGGCGGGACTGCCGGTCGCCGGCAGGGCGCCGGTCGCGGCCAGGACGATCTGGACGGTCGTGAAAGCGACGGCGATGCCGAGTGCCCGGCGTGGTGCGCCGGGCAGCAGCCGGGCACGCGCGGGAGACGGCATGCCCCCTGATCGGACGTGTGGCGGGCGGAGTTCACCGTTCGGCGGGCCGGGTCACCCCTTCGGGCCAGCAGCTACACCCGGGTGAAGAGGTACGCCGACACGAGCAGGCCGAACCCGACGATGAACAGCCGCAGCGGCGTGGCGGGGATCCGGCGGGCGACGCGGGCGCCGAGGAACCCGCCGAGCAGGCTGGCCGGTGCGGCGACGACGACCACGAGCCAGTCGACCGGGCCCCAGATGCCGAAGACCACGAGGGTGACGGTGGCGGTGACCGCCGACAGGGCGGACTTCAGCGCGTTGGCGAGCTTCAGCCGGTGCAGCCCGACCCCGAGGACGCCGACCAGGATGACGCCGAGCGCCCCGCCGAAGTAGCCGCCGTACGCGGTGGCGAGCAGCAGCGTGAGGTAGAGCCACCGCGGGTCCCGCCGGCCCCCGCCGTCCTCGTGCTGCCCGATCCGGCGGGTGAGCAGCGGCTGCACCGCCAGGAGCAGGCTGGCCAGCGCGACCAGCACGGGGACGACGAGGTCGAAGGCCTCGCTCGGCGTGGTGAGCAGCAGGACGCTGCCGGCCGTGCCGCCGACCAGGGCGACCAGTCCGAAGCGCAGCAGCCGCCCGCGCTGCCCGGCGTACTCGCTGCGGAAGCCGAGGACCCCGCCCAGGTAGCCGGGCCACTGGGCGATCGAGTTGGTGACGTTGGCGGCCACCGTGCCCAGCCCCAGCGCGACCAGCGTCGGGAAGAGGATGAGCGACCCGCCTCCGGCGATCGAGTTGATCACACCCGCGACGAGGGCGACGCCCGCCGCGATGGCCAGGTCGAGGGCGGACACGGGCGGCGAGCCTACGGCGGGTGGCGGGGACCTCGTGGACGGGTGGGGGCGAGGGCGGCGCGGCACGATGACCCGGTGGCCGACATCGTCCTCGTGCACGGCGCCTGGCACGGCTCCTGGTGCTGGCGGCGGGTGCTGCCGTTGCTGTGGGCGGCGGGGCACCGGGTCGTCCCGGTGACGCTCAGCGGCCTGGGGGAGCGGGCCCACCAGCTGTCGCCGGCGATCACCCTGGCCACGCACGTGGCGGACGTCGTCACCGCCGTCCGAGCCGAGGAGTGCGCGGACGCCGTGCTCGTCGGGCACAGCTACGGCGGGGTGGTGGTGACCGGCGCGGCCGACCGGCTCGGCGGAGAGGTGGGCCGGCTGGTGTACGTCGACGCCGTCGTCCCGGAGCCGGGGGACTGCTGGTCGACGCAGAACCCGCCGTCGGTCCAGGCCGCGCGGCGGGCGGCGATCGCGGCCACCGGCACCATCCCGCCCCCGCCGCCGTCGGCGTTCGGTCTGGAGGGCGCCGACGGCGAGTGGGTGGCGCGGCGGCAGACCCCGCAGCCGGGCGGCGTCTACGACGACCCGCTGACCTTCGACGCCGTCCGGTGGGCGGCCCGCCCGCGGACCTACGTCGCCTGCACCTCGCCGGCGCTGCCCACCATCGACCCGTCGCGGCAGCTGGTGCGCGGTCAGCCGGGCTGGGAGGTCGTGGAGCTCGCCACCGGACACGACCCGATGGTCAGCGCGCCGGAGGAGCTGGCGGCGGTGTTGCTGGACGTCGCCGGACGATGACTCCCGGGTGCCGGCGGCGTCCTACCTGCATGGGACGCATCGTCATCACCCAGAACGCCACGCTGGACGGGGTCGTGGAGGCCCTCGGCGGGTGGTTCGACCCGACCGAGGAGGCGGCGGACGCCGACGACCAGCTCGCCGTCGTGCAGGAGCACATGGCCGCCCAGACCGGGTTCCTCGTCGGGCGGCGGACCTTCGAGGACATGCGGTCGTTCTGGCCGGCGCAGACCGACGACACCACCGGCGTCACGCGGCACCTGGACGAGGTCGCCAAGTACGTCGTCTCCCGCACCCTGACCGAGCCGGACTGGGCGAACACCCGCGTGCTCTCCGGGGACCCGGTGGACGAGGTGCGGGCGCTGCGGTCCTCGGCCGACGGGGAGATCGGGGTGACCGGGAGCATCACGCTCTGCCACGCCCTGATCGCCGCGGACCTCGTCGACGAGTACCGGCTGTTCGTGTACCCGCGGGTGCTGGGCCGCGGTCGTCGGCTGTTCCCCGACGGCACCGACGTCCGGCTGCACCTGGTCTCGGCGCAGGGGTTCCGATCCGGGATCACCCTGCTCGTCCACCGGCCGGCGCGCTGACGTCCACCGGACGTCGTCCCCCGGGAGCAGACTGCCGCCATGCCACCCCTGCCCATGCCCGGCGACTGGCAGCGCGCGCTCGTCGTCGCCGCCCACCCCGACGACATCGAGTACGGCCTGGCCGCGGCCGTCGCCGTCTGGACGGCGGCCGGCAAGGAGGTGCACTACCTGCTCGCCACCCGCGGTGAGGCGGGGATGGCCGGTCTGTCGCCGGCGGAGGCGGGGCCGCTCCGCGAGGAGGAGGAACGCCGCTCGGCCGCCGTCGTCGGGGTCTCGGAGGTCGAGTTCCTCGACCACCGGGACGGCGTGCTCGTGGCCGGACCCGAGCTGCGCCGCGACCTGGCCGGCGCGATCCGCCGGCACCGGCCGGAGCTGGTGGTCACCGGGTACTTCGGTGCGACGTGGACGCCGCCGGGGGTGTCGCCCGCGTACGTGAACTCCCCGGACCACCGGGCGCTGGGGCAGAGCGTGCTGGACGCGGTCGCCGACGCCGCCAACGAGTGGATCTTCCCGGAGCTGCCGGAGGAGCCCTGGCGCGGCGTGCAGTACATCGCGGTCAGCGAGATGCTCGACCCGCCGCACGAGGTGGACGTCGCCGACCAGGTGGACCGGGCCGTCGCCTCGCTGTGCGAGCACCGCCGGTACCTGGAGTTGATCTCGTCCGAACCCGTCGACGAGCAGGCCCGCCAGATCGTCGACATGTCCACCCTGACCGAGGACGGTCGCCGACGCGTCGGGTTCCGGCTCTACTGGGGGTGAGCGTTCTCTAGACTGGTCGGCACGACGGACGAGTCGGCTGGGCGGTCGCGTCGGCGGGGGAGACCCCGTCGCCGAGGAACGTCCGGGCTCCACAGGGCAGGGTGGTCGCTAACGGCGACCCGGGGCGACCCGCGGGACAGTGCCACAGAGAACAGACCGCCAGCTGCGCCGCTCCGGTGGCGCGACTGGTAAGGGTGAAACGGCGGTGTAAGAGACCACCGCACACCGGGTGACCGGTGTGGCTCGGTAAACCCCACCCGGAGCAAGGTCGAGAGGGACGGCGGGCGACCGCCGTCCTGCGCAGGCGTTCGAGGGCTGCCCGCCCGATGCCTGCGGGTGGACCGCTGGAGCCTGTCGGCAACGGCAGGCCTAGATGGATGACCGCCCATCGGGACGCCGCGAGGCGCCCGGGGACAGAACCCGGCGTACAGGCCGACTCGTCCGTCGTCCTAGCCCGGAAGGGCGTCTGGCCTGTGGATATGCCCTTGCGTTACTGAGCGGCTTCCTCCTGGGGGCACACAGGGGGCACAACAGCCCCACGCCAGGCCTCGTCCACGGCCTCACGGGTCCGTTCCTCGGAGTCTGGCCAGAGGTGCGAGTAGGTGTCCAGGGTCTCCGACGCCGACGCGTGGCCCAGTCGGGCCTGGACCGTCTTCACCGATTCGCCGTGCCGGATGAGTAGGGATGCGTAGTGATGCCGGAGTCCGTGGAACGTCTCGGCGGGCGGTAGTCCGGCCGCCCGCGCGGCCGGCTGCCACACCTGGGCAGAGAACGCCGTCCGCCGAATCGGCTTCCCCGAGTCGGTGGTGAAAAGAAAGCCCTCCGCCCCGGCCGGGAACGCCGCGAGGTGGGCCGCCAGCGCGTCCACGACGACCTGGGGGAGGGGGATGGTCCGGTTTGATGCCGCAGTCTTCGGCGGCGCCAGAAACGGCTCCTTGCCCGGCACGAGGATGAGTTGCCGGTCCACGGTCACCTGGCGACGGAGGAAGTTGATCCGGTCCACGGTCAGGCCGAACACCTCGCCCTGCCGCATGCCGGTGCCGGCGGCCAGGACGAACAGCGTCCGGTACCGGTCCGGGACGGCTGCGAGGAGCGCGGCGACCGCCTCGGTGGACAGCGGCTCCACCCACTTCGGCTGCCGCTTCGGCAGCTTCGTGCCCTCACAGGGGCTCGTCGCCACCCGCCGGTCGCGGACGGCGGCCTTGAAGATCCCCGCGACGATGCGGTGGACGACGCCGACCGTCGACGGGGCGAGGCTGCCCGACAGCCGCTTGATCCAGGCCTGCACCTCGCTCGGCCGGATGTCGGCGAGCAGCCGGTGGCCGAGGTGGGGGTACACGTGACGACGCAGCATCGTCTCGTGGTGGGCCTCGGTCGTCGGGCGGTGCACCTGAGCGGCGCGCCACTCCTCGGCGTACTGCTCAAGGGTGACCTTGCCGGCCTTCGGGTCGACGTACGCGCCGGTGAGCATCGAGTGCTCGATGGACGTCGCGTAGCGGTCGGCGTCCACCTTCTTCCCGAAGGACTTCTTCCGTTGGGCCCCTGTCAGGTCGCGCCACCGGGTCTCCCACGTCACCAGGTCCGGCTTCCCGGGGCGCGGCCGAACCCGCTTGTAGACGCTAGCCACCGTGGGGCTCCGGCTTCTCGTCGACCTGCCCCGTCGAGACGGTCAGGTACCAGTTGAGGGCGTCGAAGAGCCGCTGCTTCGACACCGAGTTCTTCCCCGCCTTCGGTGCCAGGAGATTCTGGACCGCCACGACGACGGCGTGCATGTCCTCCTCCCGGCCGTACAGGAAGTTCGGGTGGAAGTTGTAGCCCCCCGTCGGGTCATGGGGACGCGCCGCCTCGTGCCACGCGTACTCGTCGTCCGGCGAGTCGGGCCGCATCGAGTCGTCGAGCCAGTAGTCCCCGCACATCCACTGCCAGGCCCTGTGCCAGTGGACAGAACGATGAGGCGTCAGCGCGACGAGGTCGTCCTCGCCCCAGGTCGGCGCCGGCATGAGCAGCTGACCCGGGGTGACGTTGAGCACGACGGCCAGCGCGACGAGGTCGTCGACGTCGACCCGGCGCTGTCCCAACTCCAGCTTCGAGAGCTGGCCCAGCTTGATCGGGTGCCCCTCCTCGGCCAGTCGCTCCGCCAGCCCACGCAGGTCGAGACCCAGTGCATGACGGAGGTCGCGGACGCGTTGGCCGATCCTCGCGGCCACAGGTTCAGTGACGGGTGTTGCGCCTGGTGCTTCTGACACGCGAGTGTTCTCCTCGATCACGAATCGCCGGTCTGCTGTTGTGGATCGGCGCGAACCATGTACGTTCTGTCTCGACGCGAACGGTAGAGCATCCGTTCACCGAATACCAGAACGGAAGACAGTGATCGACAACCTCATGACCGTCCAGGACGTGGCCGCCTACCTCGGCGTGCCGGTGGCCACCGTGTACCAGTGGAACTCGCGGGGGCAGGGGCCCACGCGCTACCGGCTGGGCAGGCACGTGCGCTACCGCCGGTCCGACGTGGAGGCCTGGGTCGACCAGCAGGCCGCCCCCGTCTTCGCACCAGCGTGACGGCCATGACCGCGGTGGCGCTCTCGATCCCGGGCGGGTCGACCTGGGGTCTGGAGCCACCCCGAACTGCGAGGCAGGTACTGGGGGAGATGGTGGGCCGCCCCGCCTTCCTCCTGGACGGACTGATCCATCCGACGGCAACGCTGCTGACCGGGCCGCCGAAGTCGGGCAAGAGCTTCCTCGTCGTGGAGTGGGTCGAGGCCCTCACCACGGGCCAGGAGTGGCACAGCAGGGCGGCGCCCGTGTCTGCTCGTGCGCTTGTCCTTCCCACGGACCCCGGTGGCTTCGAGGAGTACGCCGGCCGCCTTCAGTCACACGTCCTCGACGACGTGGAACTGGCTCACCCGCCCCGGCCAGGCGACCTGGAGGGCTGGGGCCGCCTAGCGCGCTACGCCCTCGACGAGGGCGTCGGCCTGGTCGTCCTCGACAACCTCTACGGCTACAACCCCACCGCGGACATCAACAACAACGGCGACGTGGGCGTCACGCTCGCAGGGCTCGGTGAGCTGGCGCGAGCCGGCGTCCCGTACCTGACCGTGCACCACCCGGCCAAGGGCGTGAAGGCCGGCTATGCCGGGACCGCCAGCATCGAGGCGCACTTCCGGCACCTCGTCTACATGGACGCGGGGGGCCGGTTGACCATCCGGGGCAACACGGTCACTCCGCACGCGCTGCAACTCGTCCGCGGCCCGGATGGTCGCACCGTCGAGGCGATCACCCGCGAGTCGTCGACCAGCAGTGCCGGCTCCAGCGTGAAGGTCCACAAGGCCACGCCGCGCCAGCAGTTCCGCGAGCGCCAGGTGGCCCAGGCAACACCCCTGCTGGCCGAGATGCCCGGTGACATCTCCGACCGGGAGAAGGCTCGTCGCCTCATCGGCGCGGTCGAGGGGATCAACACGGAGGGCAAGGCGCGCACGCTCTTCGACCTCGTCGAGGGTCGTCACGCGGAGGCCGCCCAACGGCAGCCGCACCTCGACGCGTCGAACGCCTCGACCACCGGCTGACCACGTGGCTAGGTCCCTGGCTGCCAGGGGTGGCTGGCTGGCTGACTCTCCCCCCCACACCCCCCCTCTCGACCAACCGACAAACACCCGGTAGCCCGCCCTCAAGGCGGGCGCGGTACCCGGCCCGACCGGCGCCCCATGTAGGGCGCCTGACCAGGGCCGACACCCGTCTACGCCGCTGCGCCGAGGCGCAGCTCAGAGGCCTCGACCCCGGGTCGAGGCCCAGGGTCCCTCGACCGAGCGCCACGCAGGGCGCTCGAAACCTATCGGCCTACCGGTCGAGGCCACGCGCGAAGCGCGACAGATCTCACTGAGCGGGGCCGTGGAGGCCCGCAACCCATCACCCACCCGACCGCCAGCAGGCGCTGGCGGCTCATCAGCCACGCCCTCGGACAGAGGGCAGGAAGGAACCACGTTGAACCCCGACCACCTCCAGTACCTCGACTACGGGCAGCTCCACGAGGGTCGCCTGCGGCAGCACCAGGCCGACGGGGTCGCCTTCATGATGGCGACGCCGAAGACGATGTGCGCCGACCCCGTCGGTGCCGGCAAGACTGTCCAGGCCGCCGGCGTCATCGCCCACCTGGTCGAGGCCGGCGTCGTCGACCCCTCGCGCCCCGTCCTGTGGCTGACGTCCGACAGCCAGCTCGCCCACCAGACCACCGTCGAGCTGAGGCGCTTCCTGCCGGGACTGACCGTCCGGTGCCTGGCCGGACGCCGGGACCTCGACTCGCGCGCCAACGAGGACGTCCGCCGGCTGGCGCTCAACACGCCCGCTCACGTCAAGGTCATGACGTTCTCGCAGTGGCTGGCCCGGCACACCCTCTGGGAGGGGCCCCGTCCCGTCGTCATCCTCGACGAGGTGTCGCAGCTGAAGGGCGGGGGGAAGCAGCACGCCGCCGTGCTGCAGGCGACCTCAACGGCTGAGCGGGTGCACGCCTTCACGGCCACCCTCTACGAGAACAGCCCGATGGACGTGTGGCACGTCTACGCTCTGTTGCACCTGCCGCACCTACCTGGCTGGGCCGCCTTCGCGCAGCAGTACGTCCAGTGGCAGGTCTTCGACAACGGCCGCCGTCCGACCGGCTGGCTCAACCCCGGTGCTGCCGCAGCCTTCCGCGACCTCACCGCCGGGCACTACTTCCGCCGCGCCGAGGCCCTTGCCGACCTCCTGCGGCCGGAGTACGTGCGCCACGACGAGTGGGTGCCCCCGTCCAACACGCAAGCAAGTCAGCTCCGCTGGGCCGACACCCACATCAAGGACCCACTGGCCCGGCAGCAGCGGCACCGCGCCGTCGTCACCGGGCAGCCCGGTGGCCTGAGCACGAGGGCTAAGCACGCGGCCTACCTGATCAACCGGTTGGCGACCGCTGATCCAATGACCAAGGTGCTGCTCATCGCCGAGAGCCTTGACGAGCTGGACGCCATCGCCAACGACCTCAAGGAGCTGCGCATCGGCTACGTGGAGCTGCGGGGCAGTACCGGCAAGGGCGACCGGCCGGGACTCGTCGAAGAATTCCGCGACGACCCGAACATGCACGTCCTGCTCGGGTCGAAGGTGGTCGAGCGCGGCCTCAACTTGCAGTTCGCCGGCCACCTCGTGTCGGTGGGCGTGCCAGACAACCCTGCCCGACTGCAGCAGCAGATCGGCCGCATCGTTCGGCACGGTTCGCCCTTCGCCGAGGCGCACCACTGGGTGGTCCTCTCCGACTGCGACCTCGACCGCTCCGCGCTCAAGCGCGTCGAGCGGAAGGAGGCTGAGGCCGCGCTGCTGACCACGTCCTGACCGCCTGCGCTCCTGGGGCGTCGGTGAGCCGCCGGTGGGTCGAGGCGGCCGCTTGGGCCGCACCAGGTGCCCTCCTCGACGACCAGCCAGGAGGTGGCCGTGGCGAACGATGCGGTGGCAGTTGGAGCACAGCAGCGCGCGTTCGCCCCGGGGCGTGGTGGTGGCCTCGCTCACCGGCTGGGAGGTCCTGTGGTGGAGCGCGATGCCAGGCACTCACGATTAAGAGGTCTCACAATCTCTATCCAGTGTATTTAGAGTCTGTGGAGTTGGCGCATAACAAACTGGAGTCGCAGTGAGCATGAGCAGCGCGATCATCGTGGACACCGAGGAGCTGGACGCCGGCACCGTGGACAAGCTTCGCGCGGCCATCGCCGCAGTGCTGGCAGAGGCCGGCGCCTTCGAGCCGGATCCGGCTGCGGTGCTGGGGTGGAGCCCGGCCGCGATCGCCGAGTTCGGCGCCCGGCTGGCGGCCCGAAACCGGACGGTCCAGCTCGCCGCCCTGCGCCACGCCGCGGACAACGGGGGTTCGGTGGACCGCGACACGGTCTACAGGCTCGGCGGCTACGCGCCCGAGCGGAGCCTCAACGGCTTCACCAAGCCGGTCAAGGGTGTAATGCGGGAACTGGTCGCTGAGGGGATGCTGCCGGCCGACGCCCCCCACCCGCTCGCGCCCCGCTACGACCCGGCCGCCAGCTCCATTCAGCGCGCCCAAGGGTTCGAGATGCCTGCCGAACTCGCCGGCCTGTTTGCCACAAACCTCGGCGGCGGCGCGTGAGCGCGGGGGCCGCGATAGCGGGGCGCCCCGCCGACGGCGGGCGCGTCTGTCCCGCGTGCGGGAGTGGCGACAACCTCGGGCGGGCCAGGTTCATCCCGGGTGGGCTGCTGCAGTTCACCTGCACTGGGCGCCACGCCGACGGCAATTCGCGGACCGTCACCGTGACCCCGTCCACGCCGCCAGCGGCCCCACCTGTCCGACAGCGCCCGGCAGGCGGCGGGGAAGGACGGACGCGGCAGCGCGCACATCAGCCGGTGAGCGGGGACCTGGTGAGCCCGCTGCGGGACTGTTTCCGTGTAGAAGACGGGTGGACCGAGTACGGGGTGATCGAGCACCGCCTGCTGCTGCTGGCCCCCGCCGTGCTGGCGCGGCACGTGGCCGACCACGGGCACATCGCCCTGGGGAGCAGCAGCAAGGGCAACTCGGCCAGCAACCACCGGGTTATCCCTGCGCTACAACAGCTGCGCCGCGACGGGCTGCTGCACAGCCGAATCGCCCCGGCCACCGGGCAGGCGTGGGAGCGCAGCGGCGGGATCAGCTACTGGTCCCTCGACCCGCACGCCACCGCCACCCTCACCTGGGCGGAATACTGCGCGGCCAACGGTCGGACGGACGGCTTCACCGACGCCGACCGCACCGCACTGGCCGGCGGCGCCACGGGTGGGGAGTGAGCATGCTCAGCTACGAGGAGACGATGGCCGTCGGCCAGGCTCAGTACCAGGACGTCATCGACGCGCTAACCGCTGCGGGCCTGCCGACGACCTTCACCCAGACCGGCGGCATGAACGCCGCGCTGGAGGTCCTCCTCGACGGAGGCCACTCCCTCCTGGTCACCGACGCCGATGACTCGCTGTCCTGGTCGCGTGCCGAGCAGGCCGGCTGGAGCGTGTGCCTGTACCCACCGGCGGACCAGTACGACGGCACCCCCGTAGCGTCGGCCACGACGAGGGACACCACCGTCGAGGACCTCCTCGCGTTGGTCCGCCAGGTGCTGGAACGGGGGGTCGCCGACCTCTGAAGAGGCCCGGCAACCGCCGCGCCGACGGGGGTCTTGTCGGGGGTGGCTGACAAGATGGGCCCGCTTTTGGTGAGGCAGGGCAACGTCACGGGGGAACAGATGTCGGCTACCAGCGAACCGTCCACCATCAACGTCGAGCCGCACCCGCGGCTGCTCGGGGTTCTGGGGGACATCGAACTCGCCCCGTGGCAGTGCATCGCCGAGCTCGTGGACAACGCGTTCGACGAGTTCCTCCGCCAGCACGGTGGGCCGGGGGACCTCACCGCCGAGGGGGAGGCGCCAACGGTCACGGTGACCCTGCCCTCGAAGGGGAGCGGTCCCCGCGACGGGGAGGTGTGGGTCAGCGACAACGGCCCCGGCATGAGCCGGGACCAGCTGCGGTCGGCCCTACGGGCGGGGTGGTCGAGCAACGACCGCGTGGGCCGCCTGGGGCTTTACGGCGTGGGCTTCAACATCGCCACCGCCCGGCTCGGCCACGTCGCGGTCGTCAAGACCGCACGGTCGGGGGACCCGGCGTGGACGGTGGTCACCCTGGACCTGCGGGCGCTGGCCAAGGGCGACCACTACGACCTGCCTTTGACCACCGAGCCCAAGAAGGCCCCCGGCGAGCACGGCACCGTCGTGGTCATCCGCGACCTCAAGCCCGAGCACCACGAGACCCTGAGTCGGCGACAGGCCAAGATCAAGGACAACCTCGGCGACGTCTACAGCCACCTGCTGGCCGAGCGCGGGTTCGTCCTCAATGTCGACCGCTACCCGGTCAAGCCTCGACTGGCCTGCCTCTGGGACGAGAGCCGCTCGGTGGTGCGCAACGGCGAACGCATTCCCGCGGTCATCAGAATCGACGAGCAGCTGGCCGACCGGCACGTGTGCCTTGACTGCGGGACCTGGCAGGACGACCTCGACGGCCGGTGCGAGTCCTGCCAGAGCGACCGGCTCAAGGCCGAGCCCCGTCGCATCTGGGGCTGGGTGGGCATCCAGCGCTACCTGCACACGAGCGACTACGGCATCGACTTCATCCGCAACGGCCGCAAGATCCTGGTGCGCGACACCAGCATGTTCCAGTGGCAGGACCCCGACGACGCGAGTGGTCGTGGTGAGTCGGAGTACCCCTTAGAGATGCCGCGGGCCGGGCGCATCGTCGGGGAAATACACGTCGACCACGTACGGGTCAACTACCAGAAGAGCGCCTTCGATTACGACACCCCGGAGTGGAAAAAGGTCGTCCAGGTCGTACGTGGCCGCGGCCCCCTGCAGCCGAAGAAGGCGGCCGCAGCCGGATACGGGCCGAACACCTCCCCGCTGGCCCGGCTGCTTAGCGGGTACCGCCGCAACGACGCCGGACTGAACTACCTCATCCCTGGGGATGGCAAGAACGCGCTCCACGACCGGGCCCGGGAGTGGGCCCAGCTCTTCCGGAACGGCGACCCGAGGTACCAGACCGACGAGGAGTGGTACCGCGCCGCCCAGCGGCACGACGAGCCCCAGCCGACCGCCCCGGACCCCCGGGACGGCGGCGGTGCTGGCGACGCCGACGGTGGCGATGACGGCGGGGACATCTTGAAGCGCAAGGGGCTCCTGGACGACGAGCCGGGTGACACCACGACGCGCCCCGAGCCCGCGCCGGCGGTCGAGAGCGAGGAACAGCGCCGCGCCCGGTGGCGTGCCCACGGTGACCGGCTCCCGGACCTGGAGACCAAGTTCGGGCTGCCCGGACACGGCGCCCCGCTTGAGGTCACGGCCTACCTGGTCCGGAAGCAGACGCTGCAGCGGGCCGACGGCGAGCCGGTCCCGGTCTACGTCGCCGCCGACCGGGGCGCGCGGGTGGAGGTGTTTATCGACGCCGACCACAAGGTCTTCACCGACTTCGCCGTCGACACCAGGGACTTGGTGGTCATGGAGCTCGCCGAGTACCTCCGCGTGCGCAGCGGCCAGACCGAACGGGCCCTGTCCGCCCTGTTCTACGACCTGAAAGAGAAATGCCTGCCCGACCACAAGGTCAGCGGCCTGGCCCTTAACGACGTCGCCGTCCGCCTGCTAGAGCGGGTGCGGGAAGGGATGCAGCCGGTCGTCGCCGGCAACTCGACCGGGTACTGGTCACTGCTCGCTCCAGACGAGCAGGCGAGTGCCGAGCAGAAGTACGCCCTCGAGGGAGGTACAGCCAGCTGGGAAGATGACGTGCTCACCAGCGGCGAGTGGATCTCCTACGTGCCCGGGATGGCACTGGTGCGGCTGCTCAACGCCCGCGCTGACGCCTTCCTGGACGGACGCGTCTTCCGCTCCGCCCACGATGGCCTGTCCAGCCCGGAGGCAAGGGCCATATCGGTGGAGCGCGTCGCTGACCTCCTCGGCGACGTCGCCGTCCTGGCCGACCGACCGATCAGGCGGGGGGCGGAGGAGCTGCAGCGCGGCCGGCTGTCCTGCGTGCTGCTCGAACGGGAGATCAACCCCGTCGAGCTGGACAACGGACCCCCCGGTGGGGACGGGGCGGGCGCGTGAGCGGCTCCTACCTCGACCCGCAGCTACTGCACACCGGTGGGCCGCACCGCTTCACCCGGCAACTGGAACGCCTCCTCGGGCAGCTCGGGTTCCGCGACGTGGTCAACATCGACGGCAGTGGGGATCACGGCGGTGACCTGCTGGCCACCCGCGGGGGCCGGCTCTGGGTGTTCCAAGCCAAGTGGAAGTCCCGCGGCGCCGTGGACGCCGAAGCCGTCGACGAGGTGAGCAACGCCTACGACCACTACGGGGCCAGCAGGGCGGTCGTCGTCACCAACACCCGGCCCACCGCCGGCGCGCTGCAACGCGCCCACGAACTGGCCAGGCTCGGCCGCAGGGTGGAGTTCTGGAACGGCGCGGACCTGCAGGAGCTGCTGCGCGCGGCGGAGGAACACCCCCCGATCCGGCTACGGGACTACCAAGACGACGCCGTCTCCAGCCTGTGGGCCGACCTGCGGGCCCGGCAGCGGGCGCTGCTGGTTCTGGCCACGGGATTGGGCAAGACCGTCGTCGGTGGAGAAGTCCTCAGTAGGTACCTCCGGGAGAACCCCGGGCGGGACGTGCTGGTCGTCGCGCACGCCAAGCCCCTGGTCAATCAGCTCGAACGAGCCCTCTGGCGACACCTGCCCAAACGGGTCAAGACCCAGGTACTCACGGGCGACGACAAGCCCAAGGACCTGACCGGCGTGACGTGCGCGACCACCGCCAGCGCCCTCAACGCGGTGCTGCGGGGGTGGCGCCCCGGCCTGGTCATGGTCGACGAGACCCACCACGTCGGCGAGGACGGGCAGTACGACGCCCTCCTGGCGGAGCTGGGGACCAGCCTGCAGTTCGGGGTGACCGCAACCCCGTGGCGCGGCGACAAGTACGACATCGAGTCCCGGTTTGGTGCCGCCAGCTACAAGCTCGGCATCGAGCAGGGCATGAAGCGGGGCTACCTCGCTGCGGTGGATTACCGGCTCTACGTCGACAACGTCGACTGGGACGTCGTCCGTGGCGCCAGCGAGCACCACTACTCCCTCAAGGAGCTGAACACCCGCCTGTTCCTGACCCAACGCGACGAGGCGGTCGTGGACGCCCTGCTGGAGGCATGGCACACCACCCCGAGCCCAAGGGGCATCGTCTTCTGCCAGACCATCGCCCACGCCGAGCGGATGGAGCGGCTGCTGCGCCAGGTGCCCGAGTGGTCCGGTGCTGCGGCCCTGCACGCGGACCTGCCACATCGCGACCGCCAGCAACGGCTGTTGGATTTCCGCTCCGGCCGCATCCCCCTGCTGGCTGCGGTCGACGTCCTCAACGAGGGAGTCGACGTGCCGGACGTGAACATCCTCGCCTTCGCCCGGGTCACCCACAGCCGGCGGATCTTCGTCCAGCAGCTGGGCCGCGGCCTGCGGCTGCGCGAGGGCAAGGAGAGGGTCCTCGCGCTGGACTTCGTCTCCGACATCCGGCGCGTGGCGGCGCTGCTCAACATCCGACGTCAGCTGGATGCCGAGGAGATCGAGGTTCTGCCCCGCGTACCCCAGCCTCGCATCAGCTTCAGCGATGCCAGCGTCGAGGGCCTGCTCGACCAGTGGATCAAGGACGCCGCCAGCCTGGAGACGGCCAACGACGAGGCCCGGCTCCAGTTCCTCGACCCCGACGTGATGCCGGCGTGAGCCGCGACCGCACACTCCCGGCCCACCAGCTCGCCGCGGTCGTCACCGCCCTCTACGCACGCGCGGACGACGTCGGCTGGAGCACGCTCACCCCGCAGGAACGCACCCGCCACTACGCCGAGTGGGTGGAGACGCCCGACGTCGGCAAGATCCTCGCCGCCTACATGACCCCCGAGAAGGCCCGCACCTGGATTAAGGACGGGCCGATGAAGGAGTACGTCAACGCGAGCCGCGGCACCGGCCGATACGCACGATTCGGCCGTCACGGGGGCACCGGGCCCACCGACGTCGCGGCCGCTGCCCTGGGACCAGCGGCGACCGTGGTCCCCGGCAGCCAAGGCGTCAAGCCGCCGCACTGCCTCGCCGAGGACCCGGCGGGGACCACGTCCTACCTGGCGTGGGGCGAGGCCGGGAACTTCCGCAACCTCCTGTGGGCGGCGCTGCGGGCCGCAGTCGTGGACGGGCTACCAGCCCACGTGGTCGTCCTAGAGCCACCCGGGCGCCCCACCCCTTCAGCCGACATCAAGACGCACCGCGCGATGGCGCAGCGCTGCGATCTCGGGTTGCACTACCTGCCAGAGGTGGCGGGCCGCCTCGCCGGCCCGGTGCCGGCAGGAGACGCCGACGGTGGCGACCGTGACCAGTGACCTCCTGACCCTGCCGGCCGGGGCGGCACACCTTCACATCGCACAGCACGCCGTGAGCGGGCCCAAGCTGGCGGACTTCGGTCTGGCCACCAGCGGGAGTACTGTCGACGCCCTCAGCGCGTCGACGGGACGCGGGGTCCTGCAGTCCCTCGAGCTGTTCGCCGGCGGCGGCGGCATGGCCCTCGGCATGCGGGCAGCCGGCTTCAGCCACCAGGCCCTCGTGGAGTGGTGGGCCCCCGCAGCCCGGGTCCTGCGACACAACGCCGAGCTACGACCGGAGCTCTGGAAACCAGACCAGATCGTCGAGGACGACGTGCGCCAGGTGCTCGGTGACCTCGGCGACAGGGGCCCGGTCCAGCTCATCGCCGGGGGACCCCCCTGCCAGCCGTTCTCCTTCGCCGGCGCCCACGCCGGCGACACCGACGAGCGCAACATGTTTCCGGCCGCCCTCGACACGGTCCGGCGGCTGCGCCCCCAGCTGGTCGTATTCGAGAACGTGCCCGGCCTTACCCGGCCGTCCTTCGCGCCCTACCTCGACTACGTCAAGGCCCAGCTTCGCCACCCCGATATCGCCCCACGCAGCCCCGACGAGCTGTGGTCGGACCACCACGCGCGCATCTTGGCCAGCGACGGTGAGCCGGAGTACCGCGTCTACCAGGACCTCATCGACGCCGCTGACCTGGGGGTACCGCAGAGCCGACGCCGCGTCTTCCTCATCGCCATCCGCCACGACGTCCACGGTGCGGACACGTGGACCGATGCCCCGAGGACCCATTCCCGCGACGTGCTGCTCCACCAGCAGTACGTCACCGGCGAGTACTGGGAGCGCCACGGCCTCGAGCAACCGGAGGTGCCCTTACGACAGCGAGGACACGTTCTCCGAGTCGAGCGGATCGGGGTCCCCGAGACGCTGAAGCCGTGGTCCACGCTACGTGACGCCCTCGCCGACGTCCCCGAGCCCGACGACGCCGACGAGCTTCCTGGTTGGCCGAACCACCGCGCCATTCCAGGGGCGCGTACGTACGCCAAGCACACTGGTAGTCCGCTGGACATGCCCTCCAAGACCATCAAGGCCGGCGTCCACGGCGTCAGCGGTGGAGAGGCCATGCTCCGCGAACTCGACGGCACGGTGCGCTACCTCAGTGTCCGCGAGTCCGCCCTCGTCCAAGGCTTCCCGACCGACTACGAGTTTCCCGGCCCCCGCAGCCGGGTCATGGGTGTCATCGGCAACGCCGTCGCCGTCGACGTCGCCGCAACGGTCGGCATGGCGCTCCGGGACCACACCGGACTGTGACTTTCACCCGAAGGGCGGCACCCCTCACCGAGCCCTGGCGACGGGTGGGTCACCGGGGCCGTTGGTGGAGGCCGAGTCAGCGCGTTTGCACAGGAGGGCGTGGGCCGAGGGCGATCTCGACCCTGCCGGCGGCCGCGTCGAGCGGCTCGTGCTCCCACACACGGACCACCCGCCAACCCTCCGCGGCCAATTGTTCGTCTGTATCACGATCCCGGGCGGCGTTCCCTGCCAGCTTCTTTCGCCACCAGTCGACGTTGCTCCGGGGCACCCGACCGTGCTCCGGGCAGGCATGCCAGAAGCAACCGTCGACGAACACCGCCAGTCGGTGACGGGGGAAAACTAGGTCGGCGCGGCGACGCACCCCGCGCAGGGGGGCGCGGTCGACGAAGAACCTGCGACCCCGGCGGTGCAGCTCCTGGCGGAGCGCCAGTTCGGGCCGGGTGTCGCGCCGCCGCTGGGTCTGCATCCTCGCCCGCGTCGCCGGACTGGAGGGCGTCAGCGGGAACACCACTTGATCATGCGCCCCGTCCAGCGGACAAGCAGCGCGGTGTCGGCGTGGCGAAGAGACGGCCCGGGAGCCGGAGTCCTTCTGCCGAGTCACGATTCGCCCGGCTGAGCGAACGACCTCGTTTAAAGGGCGACGCTGAGGCCTTGCACCTAGATGGAGGACGTGGACGAGTAGGTTTCGAGGAGGGGCATCGCCAGGATGCACGGGGTCACGGTTGGCCCTCCTGCCCGGACCGTTGGTGGGCTGGACTCAGTTATCTCTGGTGAACAACGCCTCATGGCGGCGCCGACTGTCGGCGCGCACGGACAGCGGACAGTTGCGGGGTGACCGAATGCTAGGCAAGGACTTCACGAGTCCGCTCACGTCCGAAGTCCTTGATCCGGGTATGCGGCTGGAGATGGAGCCCAACTTCGTAGCTGCCGCCCTGCAGCAGGGGCGTAGTCACCTCGCGGACGCGTGGCTCGCAGTAGCCCTATCCCACAAGAGCTGGCTTTACGAGAATGTGCCCACCGAAGGGCCCAACGGACACCTGGTCGACGCACTGGCAGGCCTGGGAAGCGATGTCCTGAGGTTTGAGATCCTCATGCACTTGGATAGGACCGAGCCGCAAGCGACGCTAGAACGCCGCCACCGCTCCCTTGAGCGATTCGGAGTGGTATTGGAGCACCTGGCCATGGCGATGGACATTTCCTCCCTAGCAAGACTTGGCCTAGGCGAAGCCCGCCAGGCCGAAGAGGCGTCTGCAGCGGGCCGCCAACCATCCGCCTACTCTGCGGTCGCCACTCAATGCCTTGGCTGGTGGTCCGTCTTCGGCAACCAAGCGGCGCTGCACAAGATTGTTTCGGCCGCGATTGAGAAGGCCGACAAAACTACGGACTATTCGAACATCAAGACCAAGACGCTCATCGATGTGCACTTTCGTGCTTTCATGCCCGTCTACTCATACCAAGCTAGCGGGCCCGATCACGCCCGAACCTTCATTGCCGAGTTGCGCCTCACAGATGGAAGGTCCGGCACAGGCGCGGGGGTTACGAAGAAGGCGGCAGCGGGGGCCGCAGCTCTCGATCTGCTTGCCCGTCACGCCCCCGAGCATCTAGCAGTCGCGAGTCCGAAGGAGGACATCAAGCGCGCGGAGGACGCAGTGCGTCGCGTCGGGCGTCACGACGCAGACCGGTACAAGCAACTTGCGGCCGCTTTCGGCTGCCGTATCGCGGAGAACTTCGCGCTTGCACTAACCCATCGCAGCTGGACCTACGAGCAGCACCCTGTCGATCTCGACGCTGGTAGCAATACGGTACTCGCGCACGCGGGCCGGATTGTCTTTGATTTGTCCTTTAGGCGGCTCCGGGTGATGCAACTGCTAACGCGCTCTGTCAGTCCGACAGCCACGGAGGCGTCACCTCGGAACGCGCCCGACGAGGAGATGGCGACGCTATTTGCGGTGCTTGATATACCTTCCCTGGTTCGTCTTGGCCAGGGCCAGCGTCAACTGGGCATGACCAAAGAAATTAAAGCGACTTGCGCTCAGGCTCTCTACGGTGCTGCGATACTGGAGCACCGATACATTGACCGACTCGAGCGGGCGTTACCCGACGTACTGATCGACAGCCTCCACGGGCTGGCGTCCATTGAGCTGATTGACGCGCATACCAAACTTGTTGGAGAGTTGGCACCCCTTGGAGTCGAACTCCACACTGTGTCTTTTACGGAGTTCGGACTTCGCCACGCGAACTCCTTCGAAGCGGTCCTCGCCCTCATCTACGAGGGGCGCACAGTCCAATTGCGAGGTGACGGCAATACGAAGCGTCATGCGAAGAAGGATGCCGCCCAGCAGGGCCTAGCAGCTTTGGCCACGCTCAGCGGGGATGCGGTACCCGCCGCCGCCGCCAAGGACGCAGTCGAGTTGCTTATACGAGCCCAAGTCGGAGCTTTGACTTCCCGTCGAGACTGGCAGCGATGGCTGGACAGAGGAAGCCTGGGCGGTGGCCTTCTGGCACAGGGCCGGCATGACGACTTTAGGATTTGGGCCCGCACGACGGTCGAACTGCTTAACGGCTGGAGCCCGACTCATGATGAGCGCGAGGCTGTCCGCGAATACTACGATTTCGCGCGTACCGCCGAGCCGCGGCCACTATTCACAACCGAATTGCGCAAGTTACTCAGTTCGGTAGACACCCTCGCGAGCACTGAAGCCCTGACTGCCGCGTCCTTGAGCTTCGCACGAAGGAGCGTGCGGCACCTTAGCGCTGCACACGCCGTGCACCTTGCCACCGGGGAGAACGCTCTCCTCGCCGATGTAATAGACGACTGGTTAACCCTGAGTCGGCGGACCTTGACGGTCACCAAGCTCGATGAAACAACATCCCGGATATCGGCGCGGTCCGCCGCCGCGCTTGGCCGGATCCTGGCCGAGGCCGGCGAAGCCCTCACTGGTGGGGATGGGCCGAGACCACTGGCCGTCGAAGTAAGCATTCGAAATCAGCACGGCGGAGTTACTATTGATGTTAAGGCTCCCGTCGGATGGACCTTCCCACAGCGCGACGCTGAGGGCGTTGAACTGGTTCTCGAGGCGGCCCCTGCCGTGCGAATGCAGCTATTGGGGTCCGACATCCTCTCGCTGAGTGTCGTCGGCGACGATGAGGACAACTGGCTCGTCTCGCTTTCATCCTCCTCTCCAGGGCAGGCCTATGAGCAGGAGCTCGCCCGCGTGCTGCACGACTTGAAGAATCAGCTAACCGCGGCATCGATTGCTTTGGCGACACCTGCGACCACGCGAACCGACCGCTTGGCCAAAGAGCTTGAAGTCAGCCGACACCTCGATGTAGCCGCTTCTCTTGGGTCGCGATTGAAGGCAGCACGGCTGGACCTGACCGGGGAGGACCTGGTTGGAGAGGTGGAGATAGACGGGTTTCTGCGGAGCTACAGCGCCAGCCTGTTGCAATCTCTGCCACAACACATCCACCTAGTGACCCCTCGAGCCGCATGCGGCGCGACCGCCCGCCTATCCGCTGAGGCGCTCTCGGCGGCCCTGGACAATCTTATTCGTAACGCCGTTGAGGCCTTGCCAGAGGGCGGTGTCGTGACGATTGACGCGATCGCTACGGAGGAGGAGGTCATCTTGGAGGTGGCCGACTCAGGGCCAGGCGTGCCGTCGACTGTCCTCGAGGCGCTGAGTGCCAATCGCGTGGCGGTCAGCACCAAGCGAGAGGGCTCCGGTTTAGGGCTCGCGTCAGTGCAACGACTCCTGGCGCGCGTGGGCGGTTACCTCGACTGGACCACCGGTCCATCAGGGCATCGTTGGCAGGTCGTAGCACCCGTAGTAGGGGGACCTGCCTAATGACCAACGACAGCGTTGGGGCCAAAAGTCGCGTTCTGATCGTTGATGATCAATCGGACGTTGCGCGGACCTTAGCCACCCTCTTGCCGGCCGAGCGCTTTGACGTCGTCTTCGCCGAGGACGGGGAAGAGGGTTTGAAGCGAATACTCGGCGGCATCTTCGACCTGGTCATCGTCGACCTGCGAATGCCACCTGAGCAGTGGGGCGGGCTATGGCTCCTGGAACAGCTGGCCGTCCATCCTGGGGAGCATGCGGTCTTGGTGATGTCCGGCGAGGGGGGCCAGCGGGAAACCATTCGTGCCCAACGCCTGGGCGCTCTAGACTTCGTCGTGAAGGAGTCGGCACAGGAAGAACTCCTGCATCGAGTCGAGGAGTGCCTGACGACGGCGAGCAGTCGGCGCTTGTCCTTGACGCCCCAACGACTGCCAAGGCCGTTGGCGGTGGCCGTATCTCGTATGGACGCGACGGCGGATCTTGACCATCAGCTGCGGGCGGGGCTACAAGCGGTCGAAGCAGCGCTCCGTCACGCCGCCCTATGCGATTTAGGCCACCGCAGGCGGCTTGGCCGGTTGGATACGTCCCTTACAGCAAGGCTGGCGTCTCCGAGCATGGGCACTTGGAACGAGATTTGTCGGCAAGCGGGGAAGGCGCGCGACAGGAAAGTCTCCGCCTGGACTCAGATCGTGGACGTGCCCGCCGCTGAGTCTCTCATCGCCCTGCGTAATGCCTTGGCTCACGGGAGTCAGCAACCTCGGGCTACGATCCAACAGGGCCTGCTCGAGTGTCGACGGTGGCTAGACCGATACTTCGTCGCGGTGGAGCGGCGCAACCCTCCGCCGATCAAGCTCGCGAGGGCGTTGCGCTATGAAGCTCCGATATTCCATGTGGAGACTTTGTCTCTGATGGGTGTTGGCCACGCCTCGCGGGTCGAGAGCGATCCGCGGGATCAGCCGCTAGAGGCAGGGCACGTCTACCTCTTCGAAGAAGAGACGATCGACTTATGGCCGTTCTACGTGGCGACCGAAGGTGCCACCGTCGGCACATTCGAGTTGCAGTTGTGGGATGGCTACAGGGCAACGGTCAGGGGGGTGGCGAGCCTTGGTGATCGGACTCGACACACCAATGTTGACACCGGTGAGCGCGTGATGGGCATGGCTACTGTCGGGGACATCATCGGTCCCGTTTGAGCCTTCGGGCGCCAGAAGCAATGGTCGGATTCCGTGTTGCGGAGCCATGAAGCGGCTGGCCTCCCGAGGCATGATGCTGGGTCCCGAGGAACCGGCAGCTTATCGTTAGCCCCTCCAAGAACCTCTTATCCGAAACTCTGGGATCCGGCAGCCCAGCCTATGAGCAGCCGACCGCATGAGCGTCGGCCAATGGCCCCTCGGGCGGCTGCGCGTGTGCATTCGAGCCCTCCCATGTGCATTACCGCGTCGCTGGTGAATAGCTACGGCCTTGGTAAAGTGCAATATTGACGAGGATTCGACCTCCGTGCTTTTGTCCGACTCATGGAGTCAAGCACCGAAGCCCCGAAGATCTGCGCCAAGTGCAAGACGTCGAAGCCGCGCGAGGCGTTCGGCGTGAACAACGCCACAAAGGATGGCCTCCACTACAACTGTCGACCCTGCGCAGCCCTCGTGCGCGCCGAGTGGGCCGCGAAAAACCCAGGTAAGACGGCCGAGTATGCCCGGCGCCACCGAGAGCGGGACCGAAATGGATACAACCGCAGAATGCGCAACTGGGCCCAGGCGAATCGGGATCGAGTGCGCGCGTTCGATCAAGCGATCGTGGACCGGAATGTCGCTCACGTCAATGCCATCAAGCTGGATCGCGGCTGCGCCGATCACGGCCTTCACGGATTCGACTGCGGGACGTCCAGCAACCCCAGCCTGCTGGAGTTCGATCATGTCCATGGCAGCAAGCGCGCAAACGTGTCAAGGCTCGCTCTCGGCGGATACAGCATCGCAACGATCGATGCGGAGATCGCGAAGTGTGAGGTCGTCTGCCAACTCCACCATCGAATCCGCACCCTCATTCGAAACGAGCGACCACCGAAGGCTTAGTCGGCAGCACGAATACGCGGCCCCGTGACCGGTGTCTAGGCGGCGTGGCTGCGCAGGTGCGCATAGTTGGCCCCGACTGGCCGGGCAGCTCCGCGTCATCAAGCCCAGTTGGGGTTCCCTCCCTGCCGCGACTCGGCGTCAGCTGGAGCCGCCCCCGTGTCATCGGACGGGTACCCAGACGCCCTTGCTCTTGTAGCGGTGCTTCATCCGGCGAAGGTCTCGGATGGCGTAGCGGCGATCGGAACCGTCCGGCGCAGTGTGCGTGTTCGGTAGGTGGCCGGCGACGTCCCAGCTGCGGAGAGTGTGGACCTTCACGCCCGTGATGCGGGCGGCCTCGGCTGGCGTCAGCAGTTGCAGGGGGTCCACTTCGGATTCCCCAGCCGGATTCACGTCTGCACAGAAGGCTCGAGCAGGTGGCCGGCTGGGCGCCGTCCGTGTCTGCACGCCGGTCCAGGGCAGTTCCGTATCCCAGGTGGTGCAGATGGTGAGCACTGGTGTCGCCCGGAGGCTCCGGGCGGTGACGCGACGGATGAGGGCGCGGAGCCGGGCACGGCGGGCAACGTTTTCGAGGACATCCCAGTCCTCGAGGAGCGCAGCCGCGGTGACGCTGGGGAACGGGGTGGTGTCAGGAGCGCGCAGCTGATCGAGGTCCTGAAGCAGCGATGCCCGCTGCTCGACGTCGGTGGTACGAGTGACCTCCTCGCGTACGGCGGATGCACGACGCGCCTGCGCTTGCGCCCTGTCCCACGCCTGCAGGTCGGCCTGCCGCCCGACGTGGTGGCCGTAGGCGAGTGCGGTGAGCCAGGTATAGAGCATCCCGTCGAGGCGGGCGCGGAGGATGCTCTTGCCGCGTTGCCCGGGTGGGTGCTTGAGGCACTGGTAGCGGTCGGCGGCCTTGGTGGTGTTGCGGGTCGCGTACATCAGCTGGCCGCAGTAGCAGGCGAGCAAGCCCACAGCGAGGAACTCGGCCGGGGGCCTCCGCGGGCCATTTCGCGTCCGCTCGCGCTGAGCCTGGTAGGCCTCCCACACCGCGGCGGAGATCACCGGCTCATGTGCGCCGGGCAGCAGCTCGCCGTGGGACCTGATGCAGCCGGCGGCGAATCCTCGGTCCATCAGGGCAGACAGCCTCTTGGTCCAAGGCTCGCTCGCGCCGCTCTGCTGGATGGTGGCGACGTGATGGCTGTTCAGCCAGCGCGCCAGCTCGGTGAAGGTCGCACCGCAGATGTAGCGGTTGTACAGCTCGGCCAGGATCGGCGCGGTGCGCCTGTCGGGCACGTAGTGCCCATCCGGCCGCTTGCGGTAGCCGAAGATGTTCTGCCCCTGGGAAGGCAGACCTTGCGCAACTCGGCGGGCAGCGACCTCGCGCCAGAGGTCGCCTTGGCGGTCGGACTCGAATGCGGCGAGCTCAGCCAGGATGCCGCGGGCCAGCCGGCCGGTGGAGGTCGAGACATCGAAGGCCTCAGTCGCGGATTCCAGCTGGCCCCCGATGGCTTCAACTCTGTCGACTGCGACGGCCCAGTCAAGGCGGTTGCGGGAGACTCGCGACCAGCGCCAGACGACGATGACGTCCGCTTGGTCGTCCTCGATCATGCGGATGGCACGCTCCATCTGGCGGTGCTTCCAGATGCGGCCGCTCAGGTCGAGGTCCTGCAGCTTCTCGGTGAGCACGTACCCGTGCCGCTCGCAGTGGTCCTTGATGGAGCGAAGTTGCAGGTCGGGGCTGATCGTGTCGTCGTGGGCCTTGCTCACGCGGATGTAGGCGACGGCTCGGACGGCGGTAGCGGGGTCGGGGGAAGCGTCGTGTGCCATGGGCCATCCTCGACCCCAGGCTCAGGGCGCAACAGCGCGAGCGGGGACCCCTGCTACCCCCGTTCCCCCGGAAAATCGAACCGGGGTACGTACCTAGAGAGTGCGGCGCGTGGTTAACAACTCCGGGTCGCTCCGCCGCGAGCCGCGGGGGCACAGCGGGGGCACAGGACGCTGACCTACGACGGCAAGCGATGCGAGCTACACAGAGTGATCGTTGCTGGTGACGTGGGCTGCTGAGAAACAACCCCCGATGTTGCGATCCCGCTCGACTGTCCCCGGCGTACAGGCCGACTCGTCCGTCGCCCGCCGCACTCGGCACGTGTCGTGCGGCTGGGTGTCGCTATCGGCCGACGGTGGGGTCGGACGTCCCGCCCTGCCTCCGCGCGGATCCGCGGACCCGGCGGTGTGGCAGGGTGCGCGGGTGCTGCCCTCCACGATCCGGACCACCGACTTCCACACCGGCGGGGAGCCGTTCCGCATCGTCGCCGAACCTCCGGTGGCGATCCCGGGGGCGACGGTGGCCGAGCGCCGCGCGCGGGCGATCGAGGACCCCGAGATCCAAGCGCTGCGGGCGGTGCTGTGCTCGGAGCCGCGCGGCCACGCCGACATGTACGGCGGCTTCGTCGTGCCGCCGAACGACGCCGGTGCCCACCTGGGCGTGCTCTTCTGGCACAAGGACGGCTTCTCCACCGCCTGCGGGCACGGCACCATCGCGCTCGGCGTGTGGGCTGTCGACTCCGGCCGGGTGGCGGCGCCGCACACGGGCAGCGTGGCGGTGGTCATCGACGTCCCGTCTGGCCGGGTGACCGCGCGAGTGCACCGGCAGGACGGCCGGGTGACGTCGGTCGACTTCGTCAACGTGCCCAGCTGGGTGATCGCCCGGGAGGTGGCTGTCACGACCTCCCGCGGCGAGGTGTCGGCCACGGTGGCCTACGGCGGGGCGATCTACGCGACGCTGCCCGCCGCGCAGCTGGGTCTCTCGGTCACCCCGGGGCACCTCGGCGAGCTCATCACGCTCGGGCGGGAGATCAAGTGGGCTCTGAACGACTCACCTCACGCCGTGCATCCGGACGACCCGCGTCTCGACGGCATCTACGGGACCATCTGGTTCGACGAGCTGGGCGACGTCCCGGGGCAGGTGCACCAACGCAACGTGGCGGTCTTCGCCGACGGCGAGGTCGACCGCTCCCCGTGCGGATCGGGAACCTGTGCCCGGCTGGCGGTGCTCGCCGACGAGGGCCGGCTGCCACCCGGCAGCGTGCTGCGGCACGACTCGGTGGTCGGCAGCACCTTCATCGGCTCGGTGCTCGAGACCGTGGACGCAGCGGGGCGCCGCTCGGTGATCCCGCAGGTCACCGGGATGGCCTACCGCACCGGCGAACACCTGTTCTCCGTCGACCCGCACGACCCGCTGGTCCCCGGGTTCGTGCTGCGGTGAGGTCCTCCGACGCGGACGCCGTCGCCGCACTCGGCCCGGCCGGCGCGGTCCGGGCGATCACCGACGCGCTGCGCGGCGGCCTCGACCCCGCGACCGACCCACCCAGGGCGGCGGTCGACCTCGCACGGCCAGTTCCTGCTCATGCCGTCGGAGACCGCGGCCGCGCCGCTGTCTCGCGGTCGGTGGGACGGCGGGGAGGTCCCTGCCGGCAACGCCCCGGGCCTTGACGAGCGACTCCCGCTGACGCTGCACTTCACTGTCCCGTCAGCAGGAGGCCGGCGATCCGATGCCCCGCGACGCGAGAACGGAGACGTCCGATGAGCTTTGACCCCCGCGGCTACGTCGTCTCGGCCGAGTCCGGCGATTCCCAGTGGTTCCTCGACACCCGCATGACGGTCCTGGTCGGGGGCGAGCAGACCGGCGGGTCCTTCACCTTCCTGGAGTGGGAGGCCCCGCAGGGCTTCGGGCCGCCGCGTCACATCCACCACCGCGAGGACGAGGCGTTCTACGTGCTCGATGGCGAGCTCGTCGTCGAGTGTGGGGACCGGAGCTGGACCGTCGAGTCCGGTGGCCTCGTCTTCCTGCCCCGCGGCATCGCCCATGCCTTCGTCGTCTCGAAGGGACCGGTCCGCGGCCTGCAGATCACCTCGCCGGCCGGCTTCGAGCGGTTCATCACGGAGCTGGGGCGGCCGGCCGACGGGGCAGGTCTCCCCGAGCCCTCCGCACCGGACATCCCCCGCCTCGCCGCAGCGGGGGCCCGCTACGGCCACGAGATGGTGGGACCTCCGCTGACCCCGCCGGCGGTGTCGGGCGCTCCGGCCGATGGGGAGCCATCCGTGTAGATGCCTCCGCTCCGCAACGCCCTCGGGGACTCAGGGTCTCGTGGGCGGCGCGGACGAACTACCGGCCGGTCCGCACTGCGCCGCCGCCCAGCACGCCCGCCAGAGCCACCGCCGCGATGAGCGGAGCCACGCCGAGGATGCCGGTGATGTGCAGGAGGCCCGCGATCCCGGCGAGCGAGAAGCCCTCGGGCCCGATCAGCAGTGCCCATGACAGCGCGAACAGCGGCAGGGTGACCACCCCGGTGCCCAGCGCTCCAGCCCATCCTGCTCGGCGTCCGCGACCAGCGAACAGCCAGCCGGCGAGGAACGCCGGGGTGGACGTGAACAGCCAGTGGAAGATGGGGATGATGGCCCCAGAGACGCGGTTCGACAGCGCCGCCGCGTAGAGCGCGTTCCACACCAGCGCCGCAGCGGCGACCACGACCAGAGTCAGCCACGCCCAGAACACGGGGTTCCGGGGCCCCAGACCCGTCTCCCGCCGCAGCAGGACCACGGCGGTCCCGAGACAGGTCAGGGTGGTGACGAGCAGGAACGTCCAGAGCGGCGCGGGCACGTCGTCCACCAGCCACCTGGACGTCCGCACCCACACCGGCTGCGGCCACGGCAGGAGCCCCAGCATCGTCGCGACCAGGGCCAGCACCACGGTCGCCACGATCAGCGGACGCGGCAGGCCCACGCGCGCCGGCTCCGGAGGCGGTGTCGGGGCGGCGGGGTACACGCGGAGCACTGTGTCCGTGCGGCTCGGCGACGTCGAGGTCGGATCCCCGCACAGGTGAGCTGTCCTCACAGGCGGGCCGACTGCCCCCAGCGGTCTACTTGGGACGCGAGCGTGATCCACGTCGGGCGGCCGTCCAGACCGGCGGACGGGGCGACGTCACGCAGGGGCGGCGAGCGGCGGGTGCTCGAGCACGCGGGGCTTGTACTCGACCAGCTGGATGCGGCCGTCGAAGGTGCGGTGCTCGATCATCTCGAGGGCGACGTCCGGATAGCCGTCGTAGATGCGTTCCTCGCCCGTGGCCCCGGTGATCACCGGGAAGATCCCGACCCGGAAGCGGTCGACGAGTCCGGCTCGTAGCAGGGACCGGCACAGGCTGAGGCTGCCGATCGTGCTGAGGAGCCCCGAGCCGTTCTCCTTCATGGCGCGGACCGCTTCGACGGCGTCGTCGCGGACGAGCGTGGAGTTGGCCCACGTCAGCGGCTCCTCGAGTGAGGAGGAGAACACCACCTTGGACGCTCGCGTGAGCTCGTCGACGGACGCCTCTTCTTCGGGCCTGAACTCGTCTTGGCCACTCGGGACCTCGCCGGCGGCGAAGCCCGACATCAGGCGGTAGGTGTTCGCCCCCATCAGGTAGGTGACCTCGGGCTGCTCACCGAGCCATGCGAGGTACTCCGGACCCTCGAGGCCCCAGAACCCGGGCCATCCCTCTCCCGATGCGTAGCCGTCGAGGGAGGTGATGAAATCGACGAGAAGCTCCGACATGGCGGTGTCCTTTCCTCGGGTGTCACGAGCTGGGACCGGCCGGGAGCCACGAACTCATCGACCAGCGACGACGTCAGGGCGCACTGAGCGGCCCGTCCGGGGCGCCAGCCGGGCCAGAGCCGCTCCGGCGTCGGGCACTCACTTCCTGGTCTCGTACCTGGTCAGGAGCACGCCGTCGGGGAACGTCCGGGTCTCCACCAGGTCCAGGTCCACCCAGTTGTCCAGGGCCGTGAAGAACGGCGTGCCGCCGCTCACCAGGACTGGGTGGGTGACGATCACGTACTCGTCGATCAGCCCCGCCCGCATCGCCGCCGCCGCGAGGGTGGCGCCGCCGATGTCCATGGAGCCGCCATCCTCGGCCTTGAGCCGCGTGATCTCGGTGACCGCGTCGCCGGTGACCAGGCGGGCGTTCCCGTCGACCGCGCTGGTCGTGGAGGAGAACACGACCTTCGGCATGTCCCGCCAGCGGCGGGCGAACTCGATGTGCGCCGGTGTGGCGCCGGGCTGCTGGTCGGCGGTCGGCCAGTGGGAACTCATCCCCTCCCAGAGTCTGCGCCCGTACAGCGCCAGGCCGGTCGCCCCCACCCGGTCGGACCACCACTGGAACAGCTCGTCGCTCGGCACGCTCCAGCTGAGGTCGTCGCCGGGCGCGGCGATGTAGCCGTCCAGGCTCAGGTTCATGCCGAAGGCCAGTTTCCGCATGGCGTCATGCCTCTCGTGAGTCGGTGGTCGGCGTACCGACCAGCACGGCCCGGAGAAGTCATCGGTCGGGCCACACCGAGGGCAGCCACGACCGGATCCGGCACGTGCGCATCGTCCACGGGTGTCCCACCGGCCGCCTTCAGGGAGAGGCGGCGGGCGGTCGGATCAGCGTTCACGGTTCCCGGCGTACGGGTCGACTCGTCCGTCGCCCCCGCCCCACCTGCGGTTGCCAGGTCAGCGGCGATGCTCTTGTCCGTGGCCTCCGTCGGGGGAACCCTCGACGCATGGACGGGTCCCAGGAACGGCCCCCCGACGAGCGCGGGACAGGTGAGCGAGCGCGCCGGGAGCGGCAGCGCCGTTCCGCCGAGGAGGCCTCCGAGCGCCTCCGGCAGAACATCCGGCGGCTCCAGGAGCGACTGGGCCGAGGCGCCGAGGCGGTGGCCGCAACCGAGAGCGGCGTCGCTGCCACGAACCTCACCCTGGCCGAACGAGCCTTGCAGGAGGGCCGTCTCGAGGATGCGCGGGGGCTGTTGAGCGAGGCTGCCGCGGCGCTGCAGGCCGTCGGGCACGAGCGTCTGCGGGCGGATCGCTGGGCGGGGGACAGCACGCTCGATGCCACGGACGCGGGGGGTGTCGAGCAGCGGCGGATCGCGGCCGGTCGGGCCCTGGACGACGCGGCCCGGCGTCGGGAGCAGGCAGCCCGCCGACGGGACGACGCTGCCCTGCGCCGCGAGTTCGCTGCTCAGCAGCGCGACGAGGTGGCCGCCGAGCGGGACCGGCGGGCCGGAGAGCGGGCCGTGGCCGCGGGCCGCCGGGAGACGGCTGCCGACGAGCGCCGGGCCGGACAGGCGCGGCGGACGGACCCGGCCGCCCCGGTCGGCGGGACGCCGGGCGAGGAGGCCGACCAGCAGCGGGCCATCGACGCCGAGGTCGACGCGAGCTACAGAGGGTGGTCCGAGGACGACCGGGCGCGGGCCGGGGCCGACCGGGTGGTCGACGCGGCCGACCGTCGCGCGGCGGAGCAGGACCGGATCGCGGCGGAACAGGACCGCGCAGCCGCCCGCGCCGACCGCGCGCAGGACGACCGTGACCGCGCCGCGGCCGCAGCGGACCGCGACCCACAGGCGTGATGCCGCACGTTCGGGCGCATGCCCCGGACCTCCCCGTCGCGACCTGGGCGGACGCTCCGCTAGCGTCCACCCACCTGACCGTGGCGAGTGCGCGAGCGGGAGCGAGGTGGCGGCGTGGCCCTGCACATCCGGAACGCGGAGCTCCCCGGGAACGGCGAGTCGCGGACGTTCCTCGGTCGCGACCACGGTGGCGTGCCGGTCTCGTTCTTCATCCAGGCGAGCCCCCCGGGCCATGGCCCGGGGCCACACCGCCACCCCTACGCAGAGGTCTTCGTCCTGCACGAGGGGTCGGGCTCGTTCCTGGCCGGCGACGAGACGATCGAGGCCTCCGGAGGGTCCGTGGTGGTCGTGCCGGCGGGCGAGGTCCACGGCTTCACGGCGTCCCCGGGAGGTCCGCTCCGGATGACCTGCCTCCACCTGCACGACCACATGGTCACCGAGTGGGTCGAACCCGGCTGACGGCCCGAGCAGTTCCCGGGAGACAGGCCCTGGTCCATGCCAGGATGCCGCGTGGACACGTTCGCGGAGATCGCCGACGAGCGTCGCAGTCTGGCCGCTCTGGTGTCGGGACTGACCCGCGAGCAGCAGGCGACGCAGAGCCTGTGCAGCGAGTGGAGCGTGCACGACGTGATGGCGCACCTGATCGTGCCCCTGGAAGTGGGCATCCCGAAGTTCGTGCTGGCCATGCTGGCCTCCCGCGGGAACTTCGACCGAGCGAACGTCAGGCTGACCCGCGAGCAGGCACGTCGGCCCTTCGGCGAGATCACCGAGGTGTTGCGTCAGAAGGCCGACTCGCGGTTCACCCCTCCCGGTTCCGGTCCCGAGGCGCCCCTCACCGACGTCCTGGTGCACGGCCTGGACATCCGCTGGCCGCTGGAGCTGCCCCGCGAGATCCCCGAGGAACGCCTGCAGACGTCGCTGACCTTCGTGACCGCCGCGCCGTTCGGGAGCGTCGTCCCCAAGGGCGCCCTGGACGGGTTGCGCTTCGAGGCGAACGACATCGACTGGGCTTCCGGCAGCGGTCCCATCGTGAGCGGCAGCGCCGAGGCGCTCCTGCTGGCGATCACCGGCCGCACGACCGCACTCGGCCACCTCAGCGGCGACGGCGTGCCGACACTGCGGAGCCGACTGGCCTGACCCTTCCACACCGGTGCGACACCGCACGCCCGGAACGGGCGTGATGGATCCACCGGCGACCGGACGACGTGCGTTTCTCGACTCGCCAAGGAGGCGGCCCGTGGCCCACGACATCGAGCTCGCGAACCGAGTGCGCGGTGCGATATCGGACGAGGGGGACGTTCGTGAGGTGAAGATGTTCGGCGGCCTCGCGTTCATGGTGAACGAGAAGATGGTGGTCTGCGTCTCGGGCGGTGGGGGCGCCCTGCTCGTGCGCGTGTCCCGCGGTCGCGATGCCGAGTACCTGGGCGTCGTCGGGGCCCGCCGCGCGGAGATGGGCGAGGGCCGGTCGATGGGCGAGGGCTGGATCACCGTCGAGGAGGAGGCGCTCAGGGACGACGGCGATCTGCAGTTCTGGCTCGACGCCGCCCTCGAGTACAACGCCGAGCAGACAGCAGCGCGGTGACCGAGGCGGCCGACCGATGGTCAGGCGCCGGCGTCCGGGAGTGCTGCGGGTAGTCGCACCGTGACGCGGAGGCCCCCAGCGGAGCGGTGGGTGAGCGTGAGCGTCCCGTCGTGCGCCTCGGCGATGCTCTTGACGATCGCCAGGCCGAGGCCCACGCCGGCGCGGTCGGTGCGGGAGCGTGTGCGGGTGCCGCGCTGGAAGGGCTCGGCGAGCGTCGGGACCAGCTGAGGCGGGAGCTCCTCGCCGGTGTTCTCGACGGTGAGCACCGCGGTCCCGGGAGCAGCGCTCGTCGTCACCCACACCGTGCCCCGATCGGGCAGATTGTGGACGACCGCGTTGTGGACGAGGTTCGTCGCCAGCTGCAGCAGGAGCGCGGCGGAGCCGGTGGTCAGGGCGACGTCGCCGGAGGTCTCGAGGGTGACGCCGTGCTCCTCCGCGAGGGGGAGGAGCGTCTCGGCGGCCTCCTCCGCCAGGAGGGACAGGTCGACGCGTTCTCGGCTGGAGGACCGTCGGTCGGCGCGACTGAGCAGCAGCAACGCCTCGGTGAGGTCGATCGCCCGGGCGTTGACGACGTGGAGGCGGTCGACGAGCCCGCCGGGGTCGCGGGCCGGGTCCTCGCGGGCGACGTCCAGGAGGGCCTGGGTGATCGCCAACGGGGTGCGCAGCTCGTGGGAGGCGTTGGCGGCGAACCGCCGCTGCTCGGCGACGTGCGCCTCGAGCCGGGCGAGCATGCCGTCGAAGGCGTCGGCGAGCTCCCGGAACTCGTCCCTGCGGCCCGGCAGCCGGATCCGGTGGGCGAGCGATCCGGTCGCGGCCAGGCGGGTCGCGTCGGTGATCCGGGTCAGCGGGGCGAGCATCCGGCCGGCGAGGAACCACCCACCGGCGAGACCGGTGACCAGCAGGACGGCCAGCGCCGCGGAGGCCCGCGGCGCGAAGGCCCGCTGGAGGTCGGACCGGTTGGGGACGAAGAGCCCGGGGTCGGGCCCGGGGGCGGGGGTGACGAGCACGGTGTCGGGCACGTACCGCAGCAGGAACACCCACACGACCGCCAGGAGCAGGGCCCCGGCGAGCACGAGGAAGCCGGCGTAGCTGAGCGTGAGCTTCAGGCGGACGCTCATCCCGGGGGCTCTATCCACGGCCTCCCGCCCCCCGCCCGGTGCCGGGTGCTGGGTCGATCCGGTACCCGACGCCGGCCACGGTGGCGATGATCCCCGGTTCACCGAGGCGCTTGCGCAGCGCCGAGATGGTGATGCGGACGGCGTTGGTGAAGGGGTCGGCGTTCTCGTCCCAGGCGCGCTCCAGCAGCTCCTCGGCGCTGACGACCCCGCCCTCGGCGCCGACGAGGACCTCGAGCACGGCGAACTGCTTCCTGGTCAGCGCGACGTACCGGCCGTCGCGGTAGACCTCGCGGCGGAACGGGTCCACCCGCAGACCGCCGATCTCCCGCACCGGCGGCCGGATGTGCGCGCGCCTGCGGTCGAGTGCCCGGAGCCTGAGCACGAGCTCCTGGAGCTCGAACGGCTTGGTGAGGTAGTCGTCGGCGCCGAGCTCGAACCCGGAGGCCTTGTCGTCGAGCCGGTCGGCGGCGGTGAGCATCAGGATCGGCATGCCGCTGCCCGAAGCGACGATGCTCCGGGCGATCGCGTCACCGGAGGGCCCCGGGATGTCGCGGTCGAGCACGGCGACGTCGTAGGCGTTGATGCCCAGCAGCTCCAGAGCGGTGTCCCCGTCGCCGGCGAGGTCGGCGGCGATCGCGGCCAGGCGCAGCCCGTCGCGGATGGCTTCGCCCAGCAGGGGTTCGTCCTCGACGATCAACGCGCGCACGTCCCCGAGGCTAGAGAGCCGGCACGTATCGCCGGCGTATCGGAAACGGCGTACGTGCTGACAACGCCGTCCTGCCTTGACTGCCGGCATGTCCTCCAGGGAGCAGGCACGAACGACCGGCCGCCGGGCACGTCCGACGATCGCCGTCGGCATGGCACTGGCCCTCGCCGCGATCGTCGGGACCGTCGTCGGCTACCAGGCGGTGGCCGCCCCGACCGGTCCGGCGGCGACGACCGCCGGCACCGCGGACGGGAGGACCGGGCCCGCCCTCCCGGCCGGCGGAACGCTCGCCGACGGCGTGGTCCCCGACGGCGCGACCGTCTTCGACGGCGAGTTCCCGGCCGTGGCCCACCTCGATCCCGACCTCCTGCGCGCCCTCCGCCGGGCTGCCACGGCCGCGGCGGACGACGGGCTCGAGATCGGAGTCAACAGCGGCTGGCGTTCCCCGGCGTACCAGGACCGGCTGCTCCACGAGGCGATCTCGGAGTACGGCTCGGAGGAGGAAGCCGCCCGATGGGTCGCCACCGCGGAGACGTCGGCGCACGTGACCGGGGACGCGGTCGACACCGGGCCCGCCGTCGCCACAGCGTGGTTGTCCGAGCACGGCGCCGAGTACGGGCTGTGTCAGGTCTACGGCAACGAACCCTGGCACTTCGAGTTGCGCCCCGACGCCGTCGACGACGGTTGTCCGCCCCCGTACGCCGACCCCACGGCCGATCCGCGGATGCAGCAGTGACCGACCGGCCCCGGTCGAGCCGTGCCGGTGCGCGTCACGATCCGGCATCGACGCTGGTCGGCCGCCAGATCACCGGCCTACCGTCCGCACCGTGAGGCGCTTCGTGGGCGCGGTGGTGGCGGCGCTGGCCGCGGTCGTGATCGTCGGCTGTACCGGCCCGTCCGGCACCGACTCGAGTGGCGCGGACGGCGGTGCCAGCGGGGGTCCGGTCGTTCCGGAGCCCGCGGTCCCGGGCGGTCCCGAGGTCGCGCCGGCCGCCCCCGGCGAGACCGATCCCGACGCCGACCGGCAGGTGGTCACGACCGCCTCCGCCACCCTGGCCGTCGAGGACCCGGCCGCCGGTGCCCAGCGGGTCAGCGAGCTGGTGGAGTCCGTCGGGGGCCGGGTCGACGAGCGCAGCGAACAGGCGGGGTCGGGGGAGGGCGGCGGCGAGGGTGCCGCCGCCGACCTCGTGGTGCGGGTGCCGGCGGCCGAGCTGACCGGCGTCCTGGCCGACCTGGAGGACCTCGGCGACGTGGCGAGCGTGTCGGTGTCCCGCTCCGACGTGACGACCACAGCGGTCGACCTGGACGCGCGGATCTCGGCGCTGCAGACCTCGGTGGCGCGGCTGCAGGCCCTGATGGACGGCGCGGGCACCACCGAGGCCCTGCTGTCGGCCGAGAAGGCCCTCTCCGACCGGCAGCAGCAGCTGGAGTCGCTGCAGTCCCAGCGGGCGCTGCTGGCCGACCAGGTGGAGCTGTCGACCCTCCGCGTGCACCTGGCGCCGGTCGGCGTCGCGCCGGCCGGTGGGCCGGAGGGCTTCTCCGACGGGCTCGGCACCGGCTGGCGGGCCCTGGTCTCGACCCTGGGCGCGGCCGTCGTCGTCCTCGGCGTGGTCCTACCGTGGGTGGCGCTCGCCGTGCTGGTGGCCGCGGCGGTGCTGGTGCCGCTCCGCCTGTCGCGGCGGCGGGCCGCGGTGGACCCGCCGGTACCGCCGCAGGGATGAGGGCCGAGTTCATCTCGCTCGACCCTCCCCGCGGGACCCGGCACGGTGCGCGGCTCGAGACTCCCGATCACTGCGGAGCGCGGGCGCGCCCCCGCCGCCACCTCAGAAGCGGTACGTCGTCTGGCCGTGCTCGTCGCCGAAGACGATGACCTTGTCCGGGGCGACCCGGTACACCCACGCGCCGCCCCCCGAGCTCCCGCCGGAGTGGCTCACTTCCACGAACTCCTGGCCGCGGACGTCGAAGTGCCAGTCGTCCCCGTACTTGGCGAACCACGCTGCTGCCAGCTCCCGCAGCGCCTCGCCGTCCGTCACGCGCACCGCCGTGCCCTCGACCACGACGTCCTTCCCGTTGTTCCAGCCGTTCACCCCGGTGCTCCCGGTCGTCACCGAGACGTGCGCGTTGGTGTCCAGGTTGCGCTGCTTCTGCTCGTCGGAGCCCGTGCAGAACGCGAAGGCACCGTCCTGCCACACGCCGACGAGCGGCACCGCGTGCGGACGACCGTCCGCACGGACGGTGATGATCCAGTACAGCTGCGCGTCCGTCAGGAGGCGCTCGACAGCAGCCCACGGTGGTGGGGTGGCCGACGCATCGCCGTACCTGGGGTCGATCACTCCGGTCGTCATGCCTCATCCGACTCGGTGGGAGACAGCGACTCATCGCGGGAGTCGAGATCCGGTGAGGGACGTCTGCGGCTCGATGACGACACGCGCTGACGGCCGCCTCGCGGGGCTGCGTGACGACCGCCGGCGGGTGGTGATCTCGACCGGCGCTCAGCGCCGCAGCTCGGCCACCTCGTCCAGCCGGCCCAGCTTGTGCGGGTTGCGGATCGCGTACATGCGGGTGATCCGGCCGTCCTCCACGACGAAGGTGATCGCCGTGTCGAACTCGCCGCCGGGGTCGATGCGGGCGGCGACCGCGCCGTTGACCAGCGGCGTGGTGATCTGCACCGAGGGCGCGAAGGACGCGAAGCGGGACAGCGCCGCGGCCACCCGGTCCCGGCCGGTGACGGGACGCCGGGCCGCGGGCGCCAGGCCGCCGCTGTCGGCGACCACGACGACGTCGGGGGCGAGCACGTCCATCAGGCCCTGCACGTCGCCGACGGTGACCGCGGCGAGGAACCGGTCCACGACCTGCTGCTGCTCCGTGCGGCTCACCACCATCCGCGGGCGGCGCGCGGCCACGTGACCGCGCGCCCGGTGCGCGATCTGCCGCACCGCGGCGCTGCTCTTGCCCACGGCCTCGGCGATCTCGTCGTAGGGCACGTCGAACACCTCGTGCAGCACGAGGACGGCGCGCTCGGTCGGCTCCAGGGTCTCCAGCACGGTGAGCACCGCGAACGACACGCTCTCCGCCAGTTCGACGTCGTCGGCGACGTCGGGGCTGGTGAGCAGGGGCTCCGGCAGCCACTCGCCGACGTAGTCCTCGCGGCGGCGGGACACGGTGCGCAGCCGGTTGAGCGCCTGGCGGGTGACGATCCGGACCAGGTAGGCCCGCGGATCCCGCACCGCCGTCCGGTCCGCGTCGGCCCACCGCAGCCAGGTCTCCTGCACCACGTCGTCGGCGTCGGCGGCCGAGCCGAGCATCTCGTAGGCGACGGTGAACAGCAGGCTGCGGTGGGCGACGAACGGATCGTCGGTCATGCCGAGGCGACGCCGTCCACGGACGGGGCCGCCAGTGGCGGCAGGCCGCAGGACGCCGAGAACTCCTGCGAGCGGATACCGAGTGCGACGTTGGCCCGAGCGGTGAGGTTCATGGTGCCGATCCTGGCGGTCAGCTCCAGGAGCGCGGGCGCCCCCAGCTCGGCCAGCAGGGCGGCGGACATCTCGTCGGTCACGGCCGGCGGCGTATGGCTCATCGCCTCGGCGTACTCCATGACCCGCCGCTCCAGGGGCGTGAACGCCGTGGACTGCCGCCACCGCGGCACCTCCCGCGCCTTGGCCTCGTCGAGCCCGCGGTTGTGCGACATGAAGTAGTGGAGGTCCAGGCAGAAGCTGCACCCGACGGCGCCGGCCGCCGCCATGGTCGCGAACGCCGCGAGGTGCGGGTCCAGCCGGTTCCACGCCTCGACCTTGCGGCCGAAGCCCATCATGTCCTTGAACACCCTGGGGTGGTGCCACATCACCCCGGCGGCGTCCGGCACCTGTCCCAGCATCTTGCGGCTCATCGCCTTCACCAGGCTGCCGTAGATGCCGGTGATCTCGGTCGGGGGGACCCGGGTGCTGCTGGTCATGTCTCCTCCAGGGGATGCGGTTGGCGTCGACATGGAGACACCGGCCGCGCCTCGCGTGTGACAGCCGGCCGGCGCCGATGACTTCCGGCGGGCTCGGGGGTCTACAGCCCTGGATGTCGGTTGACCGGCCTCGGCACGGCGCCGAGCATGGGCCGGTTCCTCGAGCGGTGCCGGCACCGTCGGCGAGAGGGGACAGCGCGTGATCCGTGCACGGGGTCTGGTGCAGACCTTCCGGACCCGCCAGGGGCGGGTCAAGACCGAGGTCCGGGCCGTCGACGGGGTCGACCTGGACGTCGACGAGGGCCAGATCGTGGCGTTCCTCGGCCCCAACGGGGCCGGCAAGACCACGACGCTGCGGATGCTGACGACGCTGCTCCGGCCGACCGCCGGCACGGCGACGGTGGCGGGCTTCGACGTCGTCGCCGAGTCGGTGCAGGTCCGCCGCAGCATCGGCTACGTCTCGCAGGTGGGCGGTGCGTTCAGCGGCGCCCGCGCCGGCGACGAGGTGGTCGACCACGGCATGCTCTACGGGCTGTCCCGGCAGGAGGTCGAGGAGCGGGGCAAGCGGCTGTTCCAGCAGCTGGACCTGGACGGCCTGTGGACCCGGATGCCGAAGAACATGTCCGGCGGGCAGAAGCGGCGGCTGGACATCGTGATGGGGCTGATCCACGAGCCGACCCTGATGTTCCTCGACGAGCCCACCACCGGCCTGGACCCCCAGGCGCGGGCGAACCTGTGGGAGCACATCCGCGACCTGCGGCACCGGCGCGGCGCGACGGTCTTCCTGACCACCCACTACCTCGACGAGGCCGACGCGCTGGCCGACCGCATCCTGATCATCGACCGGGGCCGGATCGTCGCCGCCGACACCGCCGACGACCTCAAGGCGCAGGTCGCCGGCGACCTGGTCGACCTGGAAGTGGCCGACGCGGCCGACGTGCCGGAAGCGGCCCGCAAGCTCGCCGGCCTCACCGACGGACGCGCCGACGTGGAGGTCGACGCCCGGCACGTCCGCGGGCGGGTGCCCCGCGCCGGGCGCGCGGTCCCGGGGCTGCTGCGCGAGCTGGACCGCTCCTCGATCGACCTCGACTCGATCGAGGTGCTCAGGCCGACCCTGGACGACGTGTTCCTCGCGCTGACCGGGCGGTCCCTGCGCGACGCCGAGACCTCGGCCGCGGCCGCCGCACCGGACGCCGACCAGACGCCGGCGGACAGCACTCAGACCGTTCCCGCGTCCGGAGGAGCCGCGCGATGACCACCTTCCTGCGCGAGTCGGGGATCGTCTTCCGGCGCCAGCTCCGGATGAATCTGCGGAACCCGGCGTGGGTGATCATCGGGGCGATCCAGCCGGTGCTGTACCTGCTCCTGTTCGGCCCGCTGCTCACGCCGCTGGTCGAGCAGTTCGGTGCGACGAACGCCTACACGTTCTTCGTCCCCGGCATGCTGGTGCAACTGGGCATCTTCGGTGCGTTCTTCGCCGGGTTCAGCCTCATCGGGGAGTGGCGCGAGGGCGTCATCGAGGCCGAACGGGTCACCCCGGCCAGCCGGACGGCGTTGCTCTTCGGCCGGCTGCTCCGGGACCTGCTGCAGCTGTTCGTGCAGGCGCTGATCCTCATCGGGCTCGGCTACGTGCTCGGCATGGAGGCGCCACTGCAGGGGATCGTCCTCGGGACCCTGCTCACGCTGCTCATCGGTGGCGCCTGCGCCGCGGCGTCCAACGCGCTGGCGCTGACCACCAAGAGCGAGGAGGTCATGGCGCCGGTGGTCAACATGGTGATGATGCCGGTGCTGCTGCTGTCGGGGATCCTGCTGCCGATGACCATCGGCCCGGCCTGGCTGGCGGAGGCCAGCGACTTCATGCCGATCCGGCACGTCGTCGACGCCGTCCGCAGCTCCTTCCTCGGCGACTTCGCCTCGTCCGGACTGCTCTGGGGCACCCTCTGGTCGGTCGGGCTGTTCGCCGTCGCGATCTGGTGGGGCACCGCCACGTTCCGCCGGGAGAACGCATGACCGCCGGCGGGGCTCACCGGGCGTCGAAGAGGGTGACCTCTTCCGGCTGGACGGAGAACGGGTTGGCCCACTCCGACGGGGTGCCGGTGATCGGCTGGGCGTCGGTGACGACCACGAACGGGGTGCCCGGGTAGATCGCCAGCACCCGGGTGGCCGAGGTGAGGTCCTCGGTGCGCTCGATCAGCTCCCCGCGACGCAGCTGCTGCGTCGTCCGCCGCCCCCGCAGCTCCTCGCCGACCGCGGCGACCCAGCGGGCGCCGTCCTGGGGGAAGGCGATCGACTGCACCCGCTGCCCCGGCGGGGCGGGCTCGCAGCCGGCGAACTCGGCCAGGGCCTCGTAGAGGCGCTCGGCCTGCTCGTCGTCGCTGGACCGCGGGAGGAAGAAGGCAACCACGGGGGGATCCTCCCCGCCGGTGCCGACAGGACCGTCACCCCTCGGCAGCCGGGACGCCGCCCAAGCCGAGCTCGTTGCCGTCGGGGTCGCGGTAGACGACCTTCCGCACGCCGTTGTCGTAGGTCTCCCGCTCCGCGGGCTCGATGCCGCGGGCGGAGATCCCGGCGACCCGGGTGTCGAGGTCCTCGACGACCCACGTCTGCATCGCGTGCCCCGCGTGCTCGGGCCGGACGACGAGGTACACGTACCGGTGCTCGCCGAGCTCCCACACGGCCTCGGTCGCGTTCGGCCGGAAGCTCGGTCCCGAGCCGAGCAGCCGCTCGTACCAGGCCACGGCGCGCTCGAGGTCGGAGACCGGGGCGCCGGCGAAGAGTTCGACCGCCATGACCGGACCGTAGCGAGTCCGACGGCGGTTCAGTCGGTGCCGGACTCCATCGCGGCGCGGTCGAGCAGCTCGTCGTCGGCCGAGACCCGCCCGCGGGAGGCGATCGCCTCGGCCCCGCCCTCGGACATGGCGCCGATGAGGCCCGTGGAGGCGGCCTGGGCGGCGCCGATCACCTGCGGGTGCCGGCCACCGACCATGCCCAGGCCCGCGTACTGCTCGAGCTTGGCGCGGGAGTCCGCGATGTCGAGGTTGCGCATGGTCAGCTGGCCGATCCGGTCCACCGGCCCGAAGGCGGAGTCCTCGGTGCGCTCCATGGACAGCTTGTCCGGGTGGTAGCTGAACGCGGGACCCGTGGTGTCGAGGACCGAGTAGTCCTCGCCCCGCCGCAGCCGGAGGGTCACCTCGCCGGTGACCGCGGTCCCGACCCAGCGCTGCAGCGACTCCCGCAGCATGAGCGCCTGGGGGTCCAGCCAGCGGCCCTCGTACATGAGCCGACCCAGCCGGCGGCCCTCGCTGTGGTAGGTCGCGAGGGTGTCCTCGTTGTGGATGGCGTTGACCAGCCGTTCGTAGGCCACGTGCAGCAGCGCCATCCCGGGCGCCTCGTAGATGCCCCGGCTCTTCGCCTCGATGATGCGGTTCTCGATCTGATCGGACATCCCCAGGCCGTGCCGGCCGCCGACCGCGTTGGCCTCCAGCACCAGGTCGACGGCGGAGTCGAACTCCTTGCCGTCGATCGTCACCGGCCGGCCCTGCGCGAAGCCGATCGTGACGTCCTCGGTCGGGATCTCGACGGCGGGGTCCCAGAACCGCACGCCCATGATCGGCTCGACGTCCTCGACGCTGGCGTCCAGGTGCTCGAGGGACTTGGCCTCGTGCGTCGCGCCCCAGATGTTGGCGTCGGTGGAGTAGGCCTTCTCGGTGCTGTCCCGGTAGGGCAGGCCGTGCGCGACCAGCCACTCCGACATCTCCTTGCGGCCGCCCAGCTCGGTGACGAACGCGGCGTCCAGCCACGGCTTGTAGATCCGCAGCGACGGGTTGGCCAGCAGGCCGTACCGGTAGAACCGCTCGATGTCGTTGCCCTTGAAGGTCGAGCCGTCGCCCCAGATCTGGACGTCGTCCTCGAGCATCGCCCGCACCAGCAGGGTGCCGGTCACCGCCCGGCCGAGCGGGGTGGTGTTGAAGTAGCTGCGGCCGCCGGAGCGGATGTGGAACGCCCCGCAGGTGAGCGCGGCCAGCCCCTCCTCGACCAGCGCCGCCCGGCAGTCGACCAGCCGGGCGAGCTCCGCGCCGTAGGCGGCGGCGCGGCCCGGGACGGAGTCGATGTCGGGCTCGTCGTACTGCCCGATGTCCGCCGTGTAGGTGCAGGGCACCGCGCCCTTGTCGCGCATCCACGCGACCGCTACCGACGTGTCGAGACCGCCGGAAAAGGCGATCCCGACGCGTTCGCCGACGGGCAGGGACGTGAGCACCTTGGACACGGTAAACAGTATGCACGACCGTGCATGACCATGCACGAGCGGGGGCGGGGGGCGGCCGGCCCCGCTGGATCAGGTCAGCGTGCTGGGCGGCGGACCGCCCGGAGCGGGCGGCGGCACCACGGGGCCGGACGGCGGCACCACCGTGCCGGTCGGAGGCACCACCGGGGCGGACGGCGGCAGCACCGTGCCGGTCGGCGGCACCACCGGGCCGGACGGCGGCACGACCGGGGCGGACGGCGGGGGGACCGGGGCGTCGTCCGCCGCCGGCGTGGACCGCCCCAGCTTGCCCATGACCTGCTGCACCTGTGGTCGCCGGGCCAGGTCGGCCGCCGCGTGCTGGATCTGCCGGAACCGTTCCTGCCCGGCCCGCGCACCGAGGACGTAGCCACTGCCGAGACCGGCGGTCAGCGCGGCCAGGCGAGTGACCCGCCGCGACTTCTTGCGCAGTCGCCCGGCGCCCTCGGCCACCACCTCGGGAACGGCCTCCACCGCGCCGCCCACCCGGAGCCCGGCGAGCAGACCCAGCCGGCCGGCCTCCGAGGCGCGGGCGGCCGCGCCGGCCCCCACCGCGGCCGCGAGCCGTCCGGCCGCGACGGCTGCCTCCCCGGCGTACCCGGCGCCGGTCCGAGCCGTTCGCCAGGCCGCCTCTCCGGACGCGGCCAGCACCGGAGCGGCGGCCGCGGCGAGCCACCGCGCGCCGGCGTCGGCCG
>NZ_JAQISV010000027.1:0-33892 GCF_048569675.1 Geodermatophilus sp. CPCC 206100 | reverse complement strand
CTGGCCGCGCGGCGCCGCCGGGGGGCGGGCTCGCTGACGGTCTCGGCGGGTGCGGCCACCGGACCGCCGTTCGCGCCGCCGCTGACCGGGGCCTCGAGCGGCGCGGCGGTCGCGGCCACGCCGCGGGCGGCGTCGGCACCGCGCGCGGACGGGATGCCGGCGCTCGGCACGTCGGTGGCGGGCGCGCTGCCGGCGCCCTCTCCACCCACCTGGCGGGCGGAGATGGCGGCGACCAGGTCGCCCTTGCGCATCCGGGCGGTGCCCGAGATGCCGAGCTCGGCCGCGAGCCGCTGCAGTTCGGGCAGCAGCATGCTGGCCAGCCCGCTGCCGCGGCGACGGGTGCGTCCCGTCGTCTCAGAAGCGGCAGGTGCCTCGTCGGGGGTGGCGCCCTGGGGGGCGGTGACGAGGTCGGTGGTCTCGCTCACGTACAGGTCCTTCCCTGCGGAGACCTGCGCCTACCAGCGCAGGGGGTGACCCGGTTCTCCCCCCTCGCGCCCGGTTTCAGGACAGGGGGGAGAACGGGATCGAGTGGGTGCGGGGCGGAATCTGCGGCGACGGAATCTCTTCGGTCTGCAACGCCCCGCGCGAGGCTCGCCCTACCGGGCGGCTACGTTCGTGAGCGTAAACCGCACTCACGAGCACGACAACACTGGTGAGTACCGGTGTGTTCCCCGTTACCGAGACGATACCTGGTGCGAGGTCTCCAGCACGCACGCACCGCCTGCATCGACGTCCAACGGCCGCACGGTCCACCCCTCCGGGGTGAGATCGGCCACGGCGGACAGCGCGCCCGGCGCCTCCCCGGGGGCGCGGCGGGCGAGCACGAGGACGCTGGGCCCGGCGCCGGAGACGACCGCGGCGTGCCCGGCGGCGCGCAGCCGGTCGAGCAGGCCGAGGGTCTCGGGCATGGCCGCGGCCCGCTGGCGCTGGTGCAGCCGGTCCTCGGTGGCGTCGAGGAGCAGCGCCGGCTCGGCGGTCAGTGCGTGCACCAGCAGCGCCGCTCGCGCGGCGTTGAACGCGGCGTCGGCGTGCGGGACCAGCTCCGGCAGCAGGCTGCGGGCCACGTGGGTGGACAGCGTCGCCTCGGGGACCAGCAGGATCGGCGCGATACCCGGGTCGACGGGCAGGCGGTCGGCGACCGGGCCGTCGTCGGTCGTCCACGACAGCGTCGCCCCGCCGTACAGGCACGGCGCGACGTTGTCGGGGTGCCCCTCGAGCTCGGTGGTCAGGCGCAGCACGGCGGTGCGGTCGACCTCGGCCACGTCCGGGCACAGCGCCCAGGCACCGACGACGCCGGCGACCACGGCGGCGGCCGACGAGCCCATCCCCCGCCCCTGCGGGATGTCGTTGGCCGCGGCGACGCGCAGCCCGGACGGCGTCCAGCCCAGCTCGGCGCAGGCGGCACGGAAGGCGCGGACCACCAGGTGCGACTCGTCGGCCGGCAGCTCGCCGGCACCGACGCCGGTGACCTCGACCTCGAGCCCGGAGGGGGCCAGGGCGAACTCGAGGACGTCGTGGCAGGCCAGCGCCAGCCCCGCGCAGTCGAAGGCGGGGCCGAGGTTCGCGCTGGTCGCCGGAACGCGGACGCGGACGCGTGAGGCCGCGTCCGGGGTTCCCTCGCGAGCGTCCGAGCGGAGGGCGGGACGTGGTCCTCTCACAGGCCGAGCCGGGCGGCGGCGACAGCGGCGTCCACGGGGACGGTCACCGGGGCCGGCGCTCCGGAGATCGCCCACTCGGGGTCCTTGAGGCCGTTCCCCGTGACGGTGCAGACCACCCGCTGCCCCGGCTCCAGTCCCCCGGCCTCGGCCACCTGCAGCAGCCCGGCCACGGAGGCCGCCGACGCCGGCTCGACGAAGACCGCCTCGGTGCGGGCGAGCAGCCGGTAGGCGGCGAGGATCGCGCGGTCGGTGACGGCGTCGATGAGCCCGCCGGACTCGTCGCGGGCGGCCAGTGCCTTGGTCCAGGAGGCGGGGTTCCCGATGCGGATGGCGGTGGCGATCGTCTGCGGGTGCTCGACGACCTGGCCGGTCACGATCGGTGCGGCGCCCGCGGCCTGGAAGCCCCACATCCGCGGCGTCCGCGACGCCGTGCCGTCGGCGGCGTACTCGCGGTAGCCCTGCCAGTAGGCGGTGATGTTGCCGGCGTTGCCGACCGGCAGGCAGTGGATGTCGGGGGCGTCGCCGAGCACGTCGACGATCTCGAACGAGGCGGTCTTCTGGCCCTCGATGCGGAACTGGTTGACGCTGTTGACCAGGCTGACGGGGTAGTCGATCGCCAGCTTGCTGGCCAGGGCGAGGCAGTCGTCGAAGTTGCCGTCGACCTGCAGCAGCTTGGCGCCGTGCACCAGCGCCTGGGCCAGCTTGCCCAGCGCGATCTTGCCCTGGGGCACGAGGACGGCGCAGACGAGGCCGGCGCGGGCGGCGTAGGCCGCGGCGCTGGCGCTGGTGTTGCCGGTGGAGGCGCAGATGACCGCCTGCGAGCCCTCCTCGACGGCCTTGGTGATGGCCATCGTCATCCCGCGGTCCTTGAACGACCCGGTGGGGTTGGCGCCCTCGACCTTGAGGAAGACCTCGCAGCCGGTGCGCCGGGACAGCTCCTGCGCCGGCACCAGCGGGGTGGCGCCCTCCTGCAGGGTCACCACGGGCGTGCTGTCGCTGACCGGCAGCCGCGCGCGGTAGGCCTCGATGAGGCCGGGCCAGAACGGCGAGACGGCGCCCCGCAGGGGCAGCTCGGTCGTCATGACAGTCCCTCCACACGCAGGATGCTGGTGACGGCGCGGACGGCGGGCATCCCCCGCAGCGCGCCGACGGTCGCCGACAGGGCGGCGTCCGGAGCGCTGTGCGTGACGATGACCAGCGTCGCGGCCTCGCCGTGCCCGTCCTGGCGCACCGTGGCGATGCTGACGCCCTGCCGCGCGAACTCCTGCGCCACCGTCGCCAGCACGCCCGGCTTGTCCGCGACGTCGAGGCTGACGTGGTAGCGGGTGGGCGTCTCGGCGATCGACTGGACCGGCAGCCCCGCGTAGGTGGTCACCCCGGGGCCGGCGACGCCGGTCACCCGGTTCCGCGCGACCGCGACCAGGTCCCCGAGGACGGCGCTGGCGGTCGCGTCGCCACCGGCGCCCTGGCCGTAGAACATCAGCTGACCGGCGGCCTCGGCCTCGACGAACACCGCGTTGAAGGCGCCGCCGACGGCGGCCAGCGGGTGGGTCGTCGGGATCATCGCGGGGTGCACCCGGACGGCGACCGAGTCCCCGCCCTCGCCCGCCACCCGCTCGCAGATGGCCAGCAGCTTGACCGTGCACCCGATCTCGGCCGCGCGTGCCACGTCGGTCGAGGTGACCGCGGAGATGCCCTCGCGGTGGACGTCGGCCGCGGTGACCTCGGTGTGGAAGGCCAGCGAGGCGAGGATCGCGGCCTTGGCGGCGGCGTCGAAGCCGTCGACGTCGGCGGTCGGGTCGGCCTCGGCGTAGCCGAGCTCGGTCGCCTCGGCCAGCGCCTCGGTGAACCCGTGCCCGGTCTCGGCCATGCGGGACAGGATGTAGTTCGTCGTCCCGTTGACGATGCCGACCACCCGGCGCAGCTGGTCGCCGGCCAGGGACTCGCGCAGGGGGCGCAGCAGCGGGATCGCCCCGGCGACCGCCGCCTCGTAGTACAGGTCCACGCCGGCCTTGGCGGCGGCCGCGTGCAGCGGGGTCCCGTCGTCGGCCAGCAGCGCCTTGTTGGCGCTGACCACCGACTTGCCCGCCTCGATCGCGGCCAGCAGCAGCGAGCGGGCCGGCTCGATCCCGCCGATGACCTCGACGACCAGGTCGACGTCCGGGCGGGTGACCAGCGTCTCGGCGTCGGTGGTGAGCAGGTGCGCGGGCACGTCCGGGTGCCGGTCGGGACGGCGGACGGCGACCCCGGCCACCTCGACCGGCCGGCCGATCCGCGCCGCGAGGTCACCGGCCTGCTCCCCGAGCAGGCGCAGCACCGCGCTGCCGACGGTGCCGCACCCGAGCAGGGCGACCCGGAGCGGGGCGGTCACGACCGCACCTCCGCACCGACGCGCGGGCCCGTCGACCGGGTCCCCGCGGGGTGCTCGGGCGCCGGCTGGTCGATCGCCGGTGAGGGCGCGGGCTCGTCGGCGAGGACGGCATCGAGGGCGAACACGTCCGACAGTGTCTGACGCCGGACGACCTCCGTGGCGACGCCCTCCCGCACGGCGACCACCGGCGGCCGGAGCAGGTAGTTGTAGTTGCTGGCCATCGACCAGCAGTAGGCACCGGTGGCGGCGACCGCGAGCAGGTCCCCGGGCCGGACGTCGGAGGGCAGCCACAGGTCGCGGACCAGCACGTCGCCGCTCTCGCAGTGCTTGCCCACCACCCGGCACAGCGCCGGCGGGGCGTCGGAGACGCGGTTGGCCAGCACGCAGGTGTAGGCGGCGTCGTAGAGGGCGGTGCGGATGTTGTCGCTCATCCCGCCGTCCACGGACACGTAGTTGCGCACCAGCGGGGTGCCCGGCGTCCCGCTCGCGCCCAGCCGCACCGGCTTGATCGTGCCGACCTCGTAGAGCGTCACCGTCCCCGGCCCGGCGATGGCCCGGCCCGGCTCCACCGCCAGCCGCGGCACCGGCAGCTCCAGGGCCGCGCACTCCGCCGCCACGACCGCGCGCAGCCGGCGGGCGACGTCGGCCGGGCTGACCGGGTCGTCCTCGGCGAGGTAGGCGATGCCGAACCCGCCGCCGAGGTTGAGCTCCTCGAGCACCTCACCGGTGGCCTGGGCGACCTGCCCCAGCAGGCCCACCACGCGGTGCGCCGCGGCCTCGAACCCGGCGGTGTCGAAGATCTGCGAGCCGATGTGGCTGTGCAGCCCGGTCAGCCGCAGCGCCGGCTCGCGGATCACCCGCACCGCGGCGGTCAGGGCGTCGCCGGTCGCCAGCGAGAACCCGAACTTCTGGTCCTCGTGGGCCGTGGCGATGAACTCGTGGGTGTGCGCCTCGATGCCGACGGTGGTGCGGACGAGCACCGGCACCGGGCTGCCGCCGGCGGCGACCCGGGCGGCCGCCAGCGGCGCGAGCCGGTCGATCTCGTCGAAGGAGTCCAGGACGACGTGGCCGATGCCGGCGTCGACGGCCAGCTGCAGCTCCACCAGCGACTTGTTGTTGCCGTGCAGCGAGATCCGCTCGGCCGGGAACCCGGCGGCCAGCGCGAGGGCCAGCTCGTTGCCGGAGCAGGCGTCCAGGTACAGCCCGTCCTCGGCGATCCAGCGGGCCACCTGACCGCAGAGGAACGCCTTGGACGCGTAGTGGACGTCCGCGTCGTCGAACGCGGCGGCGAAGTCGGCGGCCCGGCTGCGGAAGTCGGCCTCGTCCAGCACGAACAGCGGCGTCCCGTGGGCGCGGGCGAGGTCGGTCACCGGCCGGCCGCCGAGGTGCAGCTCGCCGTCGACCCGGGTCGCCGTGCGCGGCCACACCAGCGCGGCGAGCTCGCCGAGGTCGGCCGGGGGCGCGCCGGCCGCCGTCGGCGGGGCGATCGTCCCGTGCAGCGGGCCGGCGGGGTGGGCTCTCACATCCGCTCCGGTGCGCTCACGCCCAGCACGCCCAGCCCGTTGCGCAGGACGACGGCGGTCGCCGCGCACAACCACAGGCGGGCGGTGGTCAGCGGGGTCGGCTCCTCGTCGCCGCGGGGCAGCACCCGGCAGTTGTCGTAGAACCGGTGGTAGGTGCCGGCCAGCTCCTCGAGGTAGCGGGCCACCCGGTGCGGGGCGCGCAGCTCGGCGGCCGAGGTCAGCACCCGCGGGAACTCCCCGATCGCCCGCAGCAGGGCGTTCTCCCGCTCGTGGGTCAGCTGCCCGGCGTCGACGTCCCCGGGCTCGCCGAGCGCCAGGCCCAGGTCGGCGGCGTTGCGCAGCACCGAGGAGATGCGGGCGTGGGCGTACTGCACGTAGAAGACCGGGTTGTCGTTGGTCTGCCGGCTCCACAGGTCGACGTCGATGTCGATCTGCTGGTCGACCGAGGCGCGGGCCAGGGCGTACCGGGCCGCGTCGATCCCAATCGCGTCGACCAGGTCGGACAGCAGCACGATCGTCCCGGCCCGCTTGCTCATCCGGACCGGCTCACCGCCCTGCAGCAGGTTGACCAGCTGCCCGATGAGGATCTCCAGGTGCGCCTCGGGGTCGTCCCCGGTGGCCGCGACCAGAGCCTTGTACCGGCCGACGTAGCCGGAGTGGTCGGCGCCGAGCATGATCACGACCCGGTCGAAGCCGCGGGCCCGCTTGTCGAGGTAGTAGGCGCAGTCGGAGGCGAAGTAGGTCGTCTCGCCGTCGGCCTTGACCAGGACGCGGTCCTTGTCGTCGCCGAAGTCCGTGGTGCGCAGCCACACGGCGCCGTCGGCCTCGTAGACGTGGCCCTGCTCGCGCAGCCGGCCCAGCGCCTTCTCCACGGCGCCGGTGTCGTACAGCGACTGCTCACTGAACCAGACGTCGTAGGCGACGCCGAACTCCTCCATCGACCGGCGGATCTCGTCGAGCATCAGCGCCACGCCGCGGTCGCGGAAGACCCGCAGCTGCTCGGCCTCGTCGCGGCCGGTCACGTCGGGCACGTCGGCGACCACCTGCGCGGCGATGTCGGCGATGTACGTGCCGCCGTAGCCGTCCTCCGGCACCGGCCGACCGTTCGCCGCGGCCTGCAGGCTCCGAGCGAAGCGGTCGATCTGCGCGCCGGCGTCGTTGATGTAGTACTCGCGGGTCACCTGGGCGCCGCTGGCCTCCAGCAGCCGGCCCATCGCGTCGCCGACCGCGGCCCACCGGCTGCCGCCGATGTGCACCGGCCCGGTCGGGTTGGCCGAGACGAACTCGAGGTTCAGCCGCTGGCCGGCCAGGGTGCCGGTCCGGCCGTAGGCCTCCCCCGCGGTCACCGCCTCGACCGCGATGCGGCCCAGCGCGCCCTGGGCGAGGGTGATGTTGAGGAAGCCGGGGCCGGCGACGTCGACCGCCGCGATCCCCGGGAGGGTGCGCAGCTCCTCGGCCAGCAGCTCGGCGACCGCACGCGGCGGCCGCCCGGCGGGCTTGGCCAGGCGGAGGGCCACGTTCGTGGCGTAGTCGCCGTGCTCGGGGTTCCTGGGACGCTCGACGAGGACGTCGGCGGGGACCTCGACCGGCAGCCCGCCGCGCTCGACGGCGGCGGCCACGGCGGTCCGGACGACGTCGCGCAACTGCTCCGGTGTCACCGCGTGATCGTACGCAGCGCGGGGGGCCGCCCCGGCCGCCCGTCCCCCGACGCGACACCGGCGCTCCCAGGGGACTGCCAGGCGCTCGCCCTAGACTGGCCGCCCGGGGAGGGCAGCAGGCCCGTCCCCGGACCAGCGCGTGCGCGGGCCCCCCGGCCCTCACCAGGTGCGGCGCGGTCCCGCCAGCACTGGTGCACGAGGAGACAGGCCGTGGCCAAGGACGGTAAGCCCCAGGTCGGCCGCGCACGCGGCGGGTCCGGCACGCCAGGGGGCCGACCGGCCGGCGGCAAGGGTGGGCGCACCCGCCCGCCGGTGACCAACGTGGTCAGCCCGCAGCGCCCCTGGGGCCTGATCGCCGCCGCGGTCGCCGTGGTCGTGTTCGCCGCGGCCGTCATCGTCTACGCCGTCGTGCAGGTCAACGAGGCCGAGGCCGGCCGCGTCGACTCGGTGGACGAGATCAGCGGGGTCGAGACCTTCGACTACGCCGCCGGCCAGGAGCACGTGACCACCCCGGTGCAGTACGAGCAGTCCCCGCCCGTGGGCGGGCCGCACGACGGCGAGTGGGCCGACTGCACCGGCACCGTCTACGACATCGACATCCGGCACGAGAACGCCGTCCACAGCATGGAGCACGGCGCCGTCTGGATCACCTACGACCCGGACGCGGTGTCCGAGGACGACATCGCCACCCTCTCGGAGCTGGTCGACGAGTCCGGCCGGATGATCTCGCCCTACCCCGGGCAGGACTCCCCCATCAGCATCCAGTCCTGGAACCACCAGCTGAAGGTCGACTCGGCCACCGACGAGCGGCTGACCCAGTTCGCCGACTTCCTGACCTACAACCAGGAGTTCTTCCCCGAGCCGGGGGCCAGCTGCGAGAACCCCCAGTTCATCAGCGCACCGCTGACCGTCGACGACGCCAGCCGCGGCACCGCGTCGATGACGACCGACGCCCCGACCACGCCGGAGGCCGGGGCCGAGACCGGCACCCCGTGACCGCGCCCGGGGGGACGGCGCCCCGGCCGGCAGCGCTGCGGACGGTCCTCCTGGCGGTCATCGCCGTCGGCCTGGTGCTGCTGGGCGGCGGCCTCGCGGTCGCCCTCGGCATCGGTCGCGGCGAGCCGGCGCCGGGCGGCCAGTCGGTGGACGCCGGCTTCTCCCGGGACATGTCCCGCCACCACCTGCAGGGCGTGGAGATGGCCAACCTCGTCCCCGATCGCAGCTCCGACCCCGAGGTCCGGCAGCTGGCCTTCGACATCGCGGAGACGCAGCAGAACCAGGTCGGGCGGATGCAGGGCTGGCTGGCGCTGTGGGCCCTGCCGCCCAGCGGCGGCGAGACGATGGCCTGGATGGCGGCCGAGGGCGGGCACCCCGGCCACGCGACGGGCGCGGACACCCTGATGCCGGGCATGGCCACCGACGAGGAGCTGGCGGAGCTGCGCGCGCTGTCGGGCACGGAGTTCGACGTGCAGTTCCTACGGCTGATGATCCGGCACCACCAAGGCGGCAGGGAGATGGCGGAGTACGCCGCCCAGCACGCCGGCGAGCCGGCCGTGCGCACGCTGGCGGGCACGATCGCCGAGACCCAGACCGCCGAGGTGACCACGATGCAGCGGATGCTCACCGCGCGCGGGGGGACGCCCCTGCCGGCGCCCTGACCACCGCCGTCCGGACCGCCGGGCGGGGCTGGTAGGTTGCTTCCTGCCCCACCGCAGAGCCCCCGTAGCTCAGGGGATAGAGCACCGCCCTCCGGAGGCGGGTGCGCAGGTTCGAATCCTGCCGGGGGCACACCACGAGAGTGCTGGTCAGCGCGGCCATGAGCCCCGCAGGCCAGCACTTTCTGCATCCGAGGAGAGGGCCTCGGGCGACAGCAGCGGCGCGGGCGACCGCCATCCGGTCGGCCACCTCGTCCAGCCGGTCGCCGAACAGGTGCCCGTACTGGTCCAGCGTGATCGCCGCCGAGGCATGCCCCAGCATCCGCTGGACGACCTTCACGCCGGCGCCGGCGGCGAAGGCGGACTGGCGAAACCGGAGATCGCAGCGGCGCACCGGACCGCCCGCTGGGGGACGACCAGCGGTCCTCGCGCCCGCGACCAGCCGTCACCGGACCCGAACGGGCTCACCCGGCGGAGCTGCCCGCGGTCCCGTTCCGATCGAGGTGCAGCAGCTCGGCTGCCGCCTGCTCCGCCGCGGCGGCGAGCACGTCGAGGTCCCCGACCACCGAGGGGTCGGCGACCAGCCCGAACCCCAGTCGGTCGGCGACCGACAGCACCGCCACCCGAAGCGCGTGGTGCTGCGCGACCTCGACGAGTGGCTGAACGGCGCCGACGGGCGCGCCGAGCACGGTGACCGCCCGGTCGGGGCCGCGGACGTTGGACACGTTGAGCGCGAACGAGCGCCCGCTGCGCTGCAGCCGCTGCGACCAGCCGGCCAGGCGGGGCGAGCGCCGCGCCAGCCGGTCCATGAGCTCGTCCAGGTGCTCGGCATCGTGGTGGGCCTTGCGTTCCGCGGTCTCCCGGCGGACGGCGAGCAGCCGCGCCACGGGGTCCGCCTCGTCCACCGGCAGGTCCACCCGGAAGTAGGAGTCGCGGTTACCGACCTCGTCGCCGTCGTGGTGCATGGTCACCGGCACCTTCACCGTCAGCCCGTGGATCGGTCCGTGCCGGTCCTCCAGCCACCGGCGCAACGCACCGGCCACCACCGCGAGCACGGCGTCGTTGAGCGTTGCCCCGGCCAGCCGGCGAGCGGCCTCGCGCAACGCCGCCACCGGTACCACGGCGAGGGCGACCTCCCGCTCGCGGCCGACCTGCTGGTCGAACGGCGAGCGACGCAGCCCGGGGAGGAGCTCGCCGGTCAGCACGCCGGACAGCGAGGACCGTCCCTGACCGACTCCGGACGTCCTGGGGTCGGCCGTTCCGGAGCGGTGTTCCCCCGAGGCTGCCGCGGCCGGCGCCGGGTCCCACAGCACGTCCTCGGCGAGGCGCATGACCGTTCCGCCGTCGGCCAGGGCGTGGTGCACCCGCCACACCAGGAGCGCGCCGCCGCCCGCGAGGGAGCCGAGCACGTCCATACGCCAGAGCGGCCGGCCGCGGTCGAGATGCTCCCCGAAGAGCCGGGCCAACTCGGCGCGCACACCGACCTCGTCGAGCGGGCCGGCACCGTCGACGGCCCGGACGTGCGCCGCCACGTCCACCTCGTCCGCGCGCCACACCGGTTCCTCGGACGTCCCGCCCAGCCGCCAGGTGAGCCGGGGTGCCTCCGGCAGCCGCCGGGCGACCGCCTCACGGAGGAGCCGCAGATCCGGGGCACCTCCCGGCAGGTGGACCACCGTGGCGGTGTGCCCGACCAGCCGGGGTCCCTCCAGCGCGAGGATCGCCCGGTCCTCGGCGGTCAGCGGGACCTGCACGGCAGCAGCCTGCCGGTGCGGCGTGGGTCCGGACAAGCGGGATCCCCGGCCCCCGGCCCGTCGCGGCGCATCCGGCCGGGGGTGTGCGGACTGCCAGGCGCCGTCGATCCGCAGCGCTCCGGACGGCTGCACGACCGTCCGCCGGTCTCGTCACGGGCCAGGACCGTCGACAGGCGACCCGGCGGTGTCGCCGCCCGCATGAGGTGGATCGAGCCCTTCGACGTGGGTGAGATCCCGGTGTCGGTGGCGGCGACGGGTCCGACGACGATCGCGGTCGGAGCCCGCCGCCGTGGGCGGGTGGACCTCACCGTGGGGGCCCTCGTGCTGCCGGGACACGTCGACGACGACGCCCGGGCGTGGCACGTGCCCTCCACCGGCCGGCGGATCAGGGCGCCGGGAGCGGCACCTCGGTGACCTCGATCCAGCTGGCACCACCGAAGTGCACGGTGTTGCGGCAGGGGTAGGGCGGCACGGGCATGTCGAACTGCGCGTAGCCCTCGCTCGGGTCCGCACGCAGCAGGTCGACCCGGCTGGCGAGCTCGAGCCGCAGGGTGTCCCCGCGGCGCAGCAGCGTCGGCCCGGGCGTGAGGCTGAAGCGCAGGACGACCGGCTCGTCCGGGACGAGGGGTTCGCGGCGGCCGGCGTCGATGGCGATCTCCAGTGGCGTGCTGCGTCCCTCCTCCTCGGTGCGGGACACGGGACGGATCGCGCCGAGGGAGAGCTGGTGGCACTCGCCTGCGGCGTCGAGCCGGGACAGCCGGGCCACGACGTAGGAGTCGATCTCGTTGCAGCTGTACGTGAGTCGGGCGGTGACCGGACCCGCGAGCCGGGTGTCCTCCTCGACCGGCAGGTCGAAGGCGAGGACCTGGTCGGCCACCTCGTCCAGGCCGCCGAGCTGCGGCAGCCCCAGGGGGACGGCGACCCAGGACCCGGAGCCCACAGCCGTCGCCTCCCGGCTCAGCCGGGAAGTGCCGGCGTCCCCGTCCGGGGGTCCGAGGTGCAGACGCCGGACCTCCCCGCCGGCGGGCGGGAAGGCGGTGGCGCTGTCGAAGCGCTCGGCGCCCTCCACCCAGTAGCGCACGTGGGGTTGCTCGGCGTAGCCGTTGTCGGTGCCGCGCAGGACGTGGTCGAAGAAGGCCAGCGCCTCTCCCTGCCAGGAGTAGACCGGCAGGTCGTAGGCGGGCGGGGCGAGGATGAGCCACCGGGAGTCGGCCGGCGTCCCCGCGTTGGCGACCAGGTCGTAGCAGCCGAACTGGTGGAGGTTGAAGTACCCGAGGTTCTGCACGACCGTGAACGGCACCTCGACGTCGCCGAGCGTGGCGGTCGGACCCTCGGGGATCGTCGCCTGCGCGCGGGTCTTCTCGTCGAACATCCAGCGCGCGTAGATGCGGCGCATGAACTCCACGGGCGTGGCGGTCTCGAAGGACTCGAACACCCCCGACACCCGGCGGTGGACCAGCCGCTCGAGCAGCGGGTGCAGCGGCCCGTTGGTGACCTGGCTGAGGAGCGCACGACGGTCCGGTGAGATGCGCTCGTCGTAGTTCTCCTGCGCGTAGTTCGCGCCCATCCAGAGGGCGACGAAGAACCAGGCTGGCACGCCGGCGAAGTGGACCAGGTGGCGCCACAGGTCGGTCGACACCTCGTTGCAGAACAGCGCCTTGAGCGCCGGCGGCTTGCGTGCGGCGACGCTGAGCTGGGACACGGCGTAGTAGGAGGTGCCGAAGAGGACGACCTCCCCGTTGCACCACGGCTGCTCCGCCGCCCAGGCGATGACCGCCTCGTGGTCGTCGACGTCCTGCGGATCGAAGAACATGACCTGCTCGCCGGTCGAGCGGCCCATCCCCCGGCGCTCGACGACGACAGGGCAGTAGCCGCGGTCGGTGAACACCGGCGGTGAGCCGATCTCGTTCGAGCCGGCCGGGATGCCCGCCGTGGCCTTCTCGGTGGCGTAGCCGCCGAAGGAGACGACAGCCGGATGACGGCCCGGTGCTCGGGGGACGTAGACGTCGGCGTTCAGCTCGGCGCCTCCGGCGACCGGGACGCGCTGGGCGGCCAGTACCCGGTTCCCCAGTCCCTCCATCGCGACGGCGCGTGGCTCCCACCCGGCGTACTGCCGGCCGGCGGTCGAGCCCCTGAGGGGGAAGTGCGTGCTCATGGCGGTGCCTCTCGTGGGTCGGTGCTGCGCTGGGCGGGGTGGGTCCCGGTGCGGTCCTGTTCGGTAGGCAGGCTGGTGAGCAGCTGGGTGAGCACCTGCTCGGCACGGTCGCGGACCGACTCTGCGCCGACGGCCAGGGCGAGGACGGCGATTCCGGTGGAGGTCGCCTGCAACAGGGCGAGTGAGGCCTCGGTCGGCTCGGCGCCGAAGGAGGTGATCAGCGCGGCGCCGAGTGGAGCGATCCCGGCGCCCAGTGCGGAGAAGGCACGTCGCACCTCCGGGTCGGTGTCGGCACTCTGCGTCAGCGCCGTCAGGATCCGCGTCTGACGGGGGTCGACGAGCACCTCGGCGAGCCCGGCCACCTTCGCCGCCCGGTCCTCGGCCGACACCGCCGCGCGCAGGGCCTCGATCCTCCGGCGCACGGCCTCGTCGGCGACGGCGAGCAGCAGGTCGGCCCGCGTGGGGAAGTAGTACGTGAGATGGCTCTGTCGCAGCCCGGCACGCCGGGCGACCCGCGGCTGGGTGAAGCCGCTGAGCCCCTCCTCCTGGATGACGTCGAGCGCTGCCGCCACGATCGCCTCCCGCCTGGCTGACACGTCGGTCCTCCTGGTTGGTTACCTGACCAACCTGGCGGAGCGCTGCCTCTCTGGCAAGAGCCGTGGGCACAGCGCGGCACCTCGCGCTGTGCCCACGGCACGGAGGACCCGGAGGACGCCCAGGCGACCGCGTCACCACGGCCGGCGCCGGGAGCCGTTTCGCCCGCCGTCAGCATCCGCGCAGCCGGCGCCCTTGGGTGCTGGCCGCCGACGGCTCGCGGTGATCGCAGAACCGTCCGCCGCCCGGAGGTGGCCGCTGCCCACCTCCGTGGTCTGCCCTAGTGCCGACCCGCCAGCGATGTCTCGAGATCCTCTGCCGGAGCACTCGGCCCGGACGAGGAGGCCGCACGGGCCAGGTGGCGGGTGCCCTCGATGTCGAGGTGGGGCAGGACCCTGTCCAGCCAGCGAGGCAGCCACCAGGCGCGGCGGTCCAACAGGGACATGACCGCCGGCACGAGGACCATGCGGATGACGCTGGCGTCGATGAGGACCGCAGCGGCCATCCCGACGGCGAGCATCTCGACCGTGGGGTCGGTGTCGAGGACGAAGCTGGTGAAGACGGCGATCATGATGGCGGCGGCGGTGGTGATCACCCGCGCCGTGCCCCCGATGCCGATGGCGACGCTGCGGTGGGCGTCCCCGGTCGCCGTCCAGGCCTCGTGGACGCGCGAGATGAGGAAGACCTCGTAGTCCATCGACAGGCCGAAGACGATGGCGAACATGAGCATCGGCACGAACGCGGGGATCGGCAGCTTCCCGTCGATGCCGATCAGGCTGGAGCCCCACCCCCACTGGAAGACGGCGACGACGACCCCGTAGGCGCGCCACAGCAGGCCCCCATCGCCCCGGTTCCGGGAGCGGCCGGGGCCTCTGCCGCCCCCCGACCTCCCGATGGTGCTTGAGGTCTCAACCTCCGCGGCGTAGGGTCACAGTTGTTTGAACGTTCAACGAACTGCGAGGACGCCATGCTGCTGACGACCGACCGCACCGCGGTCGCCGACGCCCGGATCCCCGCCGTGCACCCGTTCGCCGCGCACCTGCGCCGGGTGGCGGCCGCCGGTCCGCACCGGCCGTGGACCCCGGACGACGGGCCCATGCCCAGCCTCTACCTGTCCCACGGCGGCGGCCCCCTGCCGTTCCAGAGCCCCGAGTGGCTGGACCCCCTGCACGACTGGGCCCGGGCGCTGCCCCGACCGACGGCGATCCTCGTGGTCAGCGCGCACTGGGAGTCCGCACCGCTGGCGCTGAGCGCGCCGCGGCCGGCCGAGCTGGTCTACGACTTCGGCGGCTTCGACGGCCTCTACTACTCGTTCCGCTACGACACCCCGGACGCGAGCGCGCTGGCCCGTCAGGTGGCGGGGCTGATGCCGGACACCGACCCGGCGCACGAGCACGCCCGACGCGGCCTGGACCACGGCGCCTGGGTGCCGCTGAAGATCATGTACCCGGGCGCGGACGTCCCCGTCCTGCAGCTGAGCCTGCCCACCGACGACGCCGACCGGCTGCTGGCCCTGGGCGAGCGGCTGCGGCCACTGCGGGAGCAGGGCGTCCTCGTCGTCGGCTCGGGGCACATGACCCACGGCCTGCCGTTCCTGACCCGCGAGATGTTCCTCGAGAACCGGGTGCCCGGCTGGTCGGCCGACTTCGACGCCTGGGCCGCCGACGCGCTGGCGCGCGGCGACGTCGAGGAGCTGGCCCGCTTCCGCACCGCCGCCCCGGGCATGCCCTACGCCCACCCGACGGTCGAGCACTTCACCCCACTGTTCGTCACCCTCGGCGCCGCCACCGACCCGACGGCACCGGTGACCACGACGCTCGACGGCTACGGCGTCGGCCTGTCCCGGCGCTCCTTCCAGGCCGCCTGAGCGCCGGGACCCCGGCCGACCCGACGGCCGTTGGCCCGCGCCGCGCACCGGCGTAGCGTCGTCGGCACTGTGAACTGGCTCACTGTCGAGGTGTTCGACGGCGCGACCTCGGGCGCCGGGTGGGCCCGCGCGTGGCAGGACCGGCTGGTCGAGGCCGCGGTGAGCCGCGGGGCCGTCTACTGGGACGAGCACGAGCACCGGTGGGGCGTCGTCCTCGAGTTCGCGTTCCCGGAGGAGTCGCAGACCGAGGGTTTCCGGCAGTCGCCCGCCCTGACCGCGGCGCTGGACACCGCGCCCGACCCGGTGAACGGCGTCCTGGTCTACCCGCACCGCGGCGGGGGCAGCGGCAGCCGCCAGCCCCGCCGGCACCGGCCGCTCACCAGCGGCGGCGCGGCCGCCCTGCCGCAGCCCGACCCGGACGCCGAGCGCGTCCTCCCCTGCACCGCGCACGTCGAGGCGGACCGAGCCGGGGACGGGCCGGGCCGGCCGCCCGGCTAGCGTCCGGTGCGTGGAGACCCCGGAGCTGCAGCGCGCCCGCGTCGGTGACCTCGAGATCGCCTACGAGACGTTCGGCTCGGCCGGCGACCCGCCGCTGCTGCTGGTCATGGGCCTCGCCACGCAGATGATCGGCTGGCCCGAGGAGTTCTGCGCCGGCCTCGCCGCCCGCGGCCTGTACGTCGTCCGCTTCGACAACCGCGACATCGGGCTGTCCACGCACGTCGACGACGCCGGGACGCCGGACCTCGGGGCCGTCTTCGGCGGTGACACCTCCTCGGTGCCCTACGCGCTGTCCGACCTCGCCGACGACACCGCCGGCCTGCTCGACGCCCTGGGCCTGGACAGCGCCCACGTGGTGGGGGCGTCGATGGGCGGGATGGTCGCCCAGCTGCTGGCCATCCGGCACCCGCAGACGGTGCGCACCCTCACCTCGATCATGTCGACCACGGGCGACCGGTCGGTCGGGACGCCCGCCGAGGCGGCGATGGGCGTCCTGCTCGCCCCGCCGGCCACCGACCGGGAGAGCGCCCTCCAGCGGGCCGTGGACACCTACCGGGTGATCGGCTCGCCGGGGTTCGAGTTCGACGAGGAGTCGGTGCGGGACCGCGCCGGGCGCTCCTTCGACCGCCGGCACAACCCGCCCGGCGTGGCCCGCCAGCTCGCGGCCGTCCTCACCGCGCCGGACCGCACCGCCGACCTCGCCGCGGTCGCCGTCCCGACCCTGGTCGTCCACGGCGCGCAGGACCCCCTGGTGCAGGTCAGCGGCGGGCGGGCCACCGCCGCCGCGATCCCCGGCGCCGAGCTGGTCGTCGTCGACGGCATGGGCCACGACCTGCCGCGCGCGGTGTGGCCGGAGCTGACCGACCGGATCGCCGCCCTCGTGGCGCGGGCCGAGGGCGGGCGCTGACTCAGAGCGGGTGGCCCCGGACGGCGGAGACGACCAGCTCCGGGACCGGGACCCCCGCCTCGCCGGCGGCCGCCCGGGCCGGGAAGTCGAACACGCCCAGCATCAGCTGCACCGGGTAGTCCGGGGCCTGGCCGACCCGCCGGACGACGTCCCCGTCGACGGTGAACACCAGGGACCCGGGCGTCCAGTCGACGGCGTAGGTGTGGAACCGGGACACGTCGAGCGGCAGCCGGTCGGCGCCGAACTCCTCACGGAGGTCGGGGTCGCGGAACCGGTGCAGGCCCGTCCCCACGGCCGCCGTCCCGTCGCCGACGGTGTCGCCGAAGACCTCGGCCACGCAGATCTCGCCGGAGTGCTCGGGACGGTCCTCGATCCCGGACAGCCAGAAGGCGAACATCGAGCGGGGAGAGACGGTTGCGCGCATGGTCACCTCGAGGTGCCCGTAGCGGGGCGTGTACCCCCAGAACTCCGGCTGCTCCTCGCGCACCACCAGACCCGGCGCGAACGGCTGCTGGCCGACGGTGCTGCCCACCGGCCCGGACCAGCTCCCGGTCTGCAGGCAGGACACCCGCAGCGGCTCCTCGTGCAGGTCGGGGCACCACAGCGGCTGGTCGGCGGGGACGGTCAGGTGCAGCGCGCCGTCCCGCACCGCGTACGTCGCCGCCGACGCGGACCGCGAGCTCCAGTGCGGCAGGTAGTGGGGGGACCACACGTCGGTGTCGAGCGCCCCGCCGGGGAAACGCTCGTCGAGTTCCTCGCGCACGGCCGGCAGCGTAGGGCCGCCCACCGACGGGAGTCAGCTGGTCAGCAGCCCGCCCTCCACCGGCAGCGTGGTGCCGGTGACGTAGCCGCCGGCGTCGCTCACCAGGAAGACCAGCGCCGCCGCGAGCTCGTCGGGATCGCCCTTGCGGCCGACCAGCACGCGGGACAGCTGGCTCTGGATGTAGCCCTCCGGGTACTGGTCGGTCATCTCCGACTCGAAGAAGCCGGGCGCGAGGGCGTTGACCCGGATGCCCTTGCGGCCGGTCCACTGCTGGGCGAGGTCGCGGGTCAGCCCGATCAGGCCGGCCTTGCTCGCCGCGTACGCCGCCTGCGGCAGGCCCGCCGTCGTCAGCCCCAGGATGCTGGAGATGTTGACGATGGAACTGCCCGGCTGCATGACCCGGGCGCAGGCCTGCGCCATCCAGTAGCAGCCGTTGAGGTTCACGTCGACGACCGAGCGGAACTGCTCCGGGGTCTCGCGCGTGGCCGGGACGGCGGTGCCGATCCCGGCGTTGTTCACCAGGACGTCGACCTTCCCGAACTCGGCCATGGCCGCGTCCACCAGGCCCTGGCAGTCCTCGGGCCGGGAGACGTCGGTGCGCACGGGGAGGGCCCGCCGTCCGGCCGCCTCGACCGCCTCGCGGGTCGCCCCGAGCCGGTCCTCCCGGCGCGCGCCCAGCGCGACGTCGCACCCGGCCTCGGCCAGCGCCCGGGCGAAGACGGCGCCGAGGCCCGAGGACGCCCCCGTCACGATCGCCACCCGGCCGTCGAGCCGGAACATGTCGAGGATCCCTGCCACTGCCGCTCCCGTCGTCGTCGGTCCCCCCGAGCCTGTCGCCCGCCACGCCCGGCCGCCACCGCGGCGAGGAGTGAGGGGTGGATCACACCGGGCCGGGGTAGTCGTGCGGCCCTGACCCCCAGCAGAGGAGGCAGCCGGTGACCAACCTCGCGCAGCACCTGCTCGACACCGCGGCGGCGCACGGCGACCGCCCGGCACTCCGCATGGACGACGCCGTCCTCACCTACGACCGGTTCGCCGAGGACGCCACACGGGTCGCCGCCGGGCTGCGCGCCCGCGGGGTGGCGCCCGGGGACCGGGTCGGGATGGTGCTGCCCAACGTCCTGAGCTTCCCGGTGGTCTTCTACGGCGCGCTCCTGGCCGGCGCCGCCGTGGTGCCGATGAACCCGCTGCTCAAGGCCCGGGAGGTCGAGTACTACCTGCGCGACTCCGGCGCCCGGCTGGTGGTGGCGCTGGACTCGGTGGCCGAGGCCACGGTCGAGGCCGCGGGCGCGGTCGGGATCGAGGCGGTGACCGTCGGGCCGGCCGGCCCCGGGGACGCCCTGACCGGCGACGCCGACGGCGGCCCGGTCGACCGGGCCGACGAGGACGCCGCGGTGATCCTCTACACCTCGGGCACCACCGGCCCGCCCAAGGGCGCCGAGCTCACCCACGCCAACCTGCGCGGCAACGCCCGGACGACGCAGGAGACGCTGCTCGAGGGCACCGCCGAGGACGTGATCATGGGCTGCCTGCCGCTGTTCCACGTCTTCGGGCTGACCTGCGCGCTCAACGCCGGCGTCCTGGCCGGGTCGTGCCTCACCCTGCTGCCGCGGTTCGACGGCGCCAAGGCGCTGGAGGTCGTCGAGCGCGACCGGGTGACCGTCTTCGAGGGCGTGCCGACGATGTTCGCCGCGATGCTGCACTCCCCCGCCCGCGACCGCGCCGACGTGTCGAGCCTGCGGCTGTGCATCTCCGGTGGCTCGGCGATGCCCGTGGAGGTCATGCGCAGCTTCGAGGAGACGTTCGGCTGCATCGTCCTCGAGGGGTACGGGCTGTCGGAGACCTCGCCGGTCGCCTCGTTCAACCACCCGCACGCCGAGCGCAAGCCCGGGACGATCGGCACGCCGATCCGCGGCGTGGAGATGCGACTGGTCGACGACGAGGGCCGCGACGTCCGCGAGGGGGACGTCGGCGAGATCGCGATCCGCGGCGAGAACGTCATGAGGGGCTACTGGAACCGCCCCGAGGAGACGGCGGCGGCCATCCCCGACGGCTGGTTCCGCACCGGCGACCTGGCCCGCCGGGACGCCGAGGGCTACTACGCGATCGTCGACCGCAAGAAGGAGATGATCATCCGCGGCGGCTACAACGTGTACCCGCGGGAGATCGAGGAGGCGCTCTACGAGCACCCGGCGGTCGCCGAGGCCGCCTGCGTCGGCGTCCCGCACCCCGACCTCGGCGAGGAGGTCGCCGCCGCGGTCGCGCTCAAGCCCGGTGCGCAGGCCGACCCCGCGGAGCTGCGGGCCTGGGTGAAGGAGCGGGTCGCCGCCTACAAGTACCCGCGGCACGTCTGGCTGGTCGAGGCCCTGCCCAAGGGCCCCACCGGCAAGATCCTGCGCCGCGCCGTCGAGGTCCCCACGGAGGTCACCCAGTGACACAGCAGTTGGACACCAGCCACCTGGGCGAGGCCCTCGGGACCGACTTCTTCTCGGTGCGCGACCAGTTCACCGACGAGATGTGGGAGAAGTTCATCGCGGTCCGCCGGTTCGTCGACCGCGAGGTGCTGCCGGTGGCGGGCGACTACTGGGAACGGGCCGAGGTGCCCTGGCCGCTGATCCGCCGGCTGCCGGAGCTCGGCATCGTCGGCGGGTCCATCAAGGGCCACGGATCCGCGGAGCTGAGCCCGATGGCCGCGGGCCTGGTGCAGATGGAGTTGCACCGGGGGGACGGCAGCCTCGGCACCTTCCTCGGCGTGCACGCCGGGCTGGCCATGCAGTCGATCGACATGTGCGGCTCGGAGGAGCAGAAGGCCCGCTGGCTGCCGCAGATGGCGACGCTGGACAAGCTCGGCGCGTTCGCGCTGACCGAGCCGCACCACGGTTCGGACTCCGTCGCCCTGGAGACCACCGCGCGGCGCGAGGGCGACACCTGGGTGCTCGACGGCTCCAAGCGGTGGATCGGCAACGGCAGCCTGGCCGACCTGGTGATCGTGTGGGCGCGCGACGAGTCCGACGGGCAGGTGAAGGGCTTCGTCGTCGAGACGCCGGCCGACGGGTACGAGGCGACGGTCATCACCGGGAAGGTGTCGCTGCGCTCGGTGTGGCAGGCCCAGATCGAGCTGCGCGGCGTGCGGGTGCCCGAGGCGAACCGGCTGCAGGAGGCGCACAGCTTCGCCGACACCGGCCGGGTGCTGGCCACCACCCGCGGCGCCTGCGCCTGGATGGCCCTCGGCCACGCCACCGCCGGATACGAGACCGCGCTGGCCTACGCACGGGAACGCCGGCAGTTCGGCAAGCCGCTGGTCAGCTTCCAGATCGTGCAGGAGCGGCTGGTGAAGATGCTGGCCGCGCTCACCGGGATGCAGCTGTACTGCATGCAGATCGGGCGCCTGGCCGAGGCCGGGCGGCTGTCCCCGACCGTCGCCGGGCTGGCCAAGATGCACAACACCCGGACCGCACGGGAGATCCTCGCCGAGTCGCGCGACCTGCTCGGCGGCAACGGGATCCTGTTGCAGAACCACGTCATCCGGCACATGGCCGACATCGAGGCCATCCACACCTTCGAGGGCACGGAGACGGTGCAGACGCTCATCGTCGGCCGGGACATCACCGGGGTCAGCGCCTTCACCTGAGCCGGCTCCGCAGCCCGCCGTCCGAGCCCGAGGGAGGTCCCGTGGCCGACACCCGCCCGCCGCTGTGGCGGCAGGCCTTCGACGCCGCCGAGCGCCGGGTGACCCCGCGTGCGGAGGAGTTCGTGCGCACCGACACGTTCGCGATCGGGGCGGCCCTCGTGCGCCGGGCCACCACCCTGGCGCGCGACTCCGCCCGCGACGTGACCACCCGCGCCTGGCACCTGCTCAACCTGCCCGCGGGCACCGACGTCAGCCGGCTGCGCGCGCAGGTCGGCGCACTGGACCGGGAGGTCCGCCGGCTGACCCTGCAGCTGGAGGCCGAGCGCCGCCGCACCCCCGAGGAGAGCCGTGCCGACCATCCCCGTCCCGAGCCCGCAGACGATCCTCGACCGCGTCCGCCGCGACGTCGAACGCAACGCCCTGCGCGCCCGTAACGGGTTGAAGCTGGTCGGCGGGGTCGACCGGCCCGGCGTGGGGCTGACCCCGAAGGACGTCGTCTGGACGCGCGGCCGCACGCAGCTGTGGCACTACCGCAACGACCCCGCCACTCACGGCGGGGTCCGGCACTCCCCGCCGCTGCTCATCGTGTTCAGCCTGGTCAGCCGCAGCTACATCCTGGACCTCACGCCCGGCAACAGCTTCGTCGAGCAGCTGCTGGCCGAAGGGTTCGACGTGTACCTGCTCGACTGGGGCGAGCCGGACGAGCGGGACGCGGCCAACACCCTCGAGGACTACGTCGACGACTACGTCCCCGGCGCCATCGACCGCGTGCTGGAGGTCTCCGGCGCCGACGAGGTGAACCTGGTCGGCTACTGCTTCGGCGGCGACCTCGCCCTGCTGCACGCCGCGCACCACCCCGACGCACCGCTGCGCAGCCTCACCGTGATGGCCACCCCGGTCGACTTCCGCCACATGGGCCCGCTGGCCGACCTGTTCCGGGTCGGCGGGCTGGAGGTCGAGGCGGTGCTCGACGCGAACGGCAACGTGCCGCCGCGGATCGTCGTCCAGGGCTTCCGGGCGCTGACCCCGACCTCGGAGGTGACCCGCTACGTGACGCTGTGGGAGCGGCTCTGGAACGACGAGTACGTCGCCGCCTACCAGGCGATGACCGGGTGGTCCGACGACCACGTGCCCTTCCCCGGGGCCGCCGCGGAGCAGACCGTGCGGATGCTCGTGCGCGACAACGGGATGGTGACCGACCGGCTCACCGTCGGCGGCGACCGCGTCCACCTGGCCGACGTCCGGGTGCCGTTCCTCACCGTCCGGGCCGACCGCGACCACATCGTGCCGCCCGACGCCAGCGCGCCGCTGATCGACCTGGTCGGCTCCCCGGACAAGCACGAGCTGCGGCTGCCGGCCGGGCACATGGGCCTCGTCGTCGGCCGGACGGCGGCGCGGACGACGGTGCCGCAGATCATCGACTTCCTCCGGCGGCGCAGCGAACCGGCCACGGCCTCGGAGATGGCGCAGTGAGCGAGGTGGTCGAGCTCACCGACGCGCACTGCGACGCGCTCCTGAGCTTCTTCGCGGGCCTGCCCGAGGGCGACCGCACCTTCATCCAGGAGGACGTCGCCGACACCGACGTCGTCCGCGGGTGGGCGGCCGGCGGCACCCCCGGCGTGCGGCGCTGGGTGGCGGTCGACGGCGACGCGGTGACCGGCTACGTGGCGGTGCTGCAGCTGCCGGGGTGGTCCGACCACGTCGGCGAGCTGCGGCTGGTGGTCGCGCCCGGGTCCCGGGGCACCGGGCTCGGCCGGGAGCTCGGGCGGCACGCGATGGTGGCGGCCCTCGAGGCGGGGCTGACCAAGCTGGTCGTCGAGGTGGTGGCCGAGCAGGGCGCCGCGCTGGCGCTGTTCACCGACCTCGGGTTCACCGGCGAGGCGCTGCTCGTCGACCACATCCGCGACCGCGACGGCCAGCTGCGCGACCTGCTCGTGCTCGCCCACCACGTCGGCGACACCTGGGCCGGGATGAGCGCCGTCGGCCTGACCGAGGCGCTGGACGACGACGCCCCCTGAGCCCCGCGCACGGCATCGGATCGTCCCGGCGCCGCCGCCCGCGCGTCACCGGGTGGACACCTCGCGCCCCCACGCTCGGGGCACGCGGGCCCATCCGGGCCTCGAGCGTCGCGGAGGTCCCGGTGACCCGACCCCTCGTGCCCCCCACCCACTCCTGGCTGCGCACCGGTGCCCTGGTCGCCGCCGCGCGCCTGCGCCCGCCGGTCGGCAGCGCCCGCCGGCGGGCGGTCTGCGGGGCCGCCCGCGTCCTGACCGGCCTCGGCCTGCGGGTGGAGGTCTCCGCGCCCTCGGTCGCCTGGCCGCGCACCGGCCGGGGCGCCGGGCCGCTGCTGGTCGCCAACTCCGTCTCCGCTCTGGACGCGCTCGTGCTGCAGACCGCGCTCCCCGGGGTCGTCGTCGCCGCGGTGTCCGACCGGGTGGCCGGCGTGGCCGTCCCCACGGTGGTGCCCGTCGCGGGGCGGGTGGCCGGCGTCCTCAGCCGCGGGACGCCGGTCGTCGTCCGTCCCGAGCAGCCGGCCCGTGGCGGGGCCTCGCTGGGCCGCTTCTCCCCCGCACTGCTCGCCGCCGCCGTCGAGACCGGCGCGCCCGTGTGCCCGGTGGCGCTCCGCTACCGCGGGGCGCGCGACCGGCCGGCCGGCGGCTCGACGGTCGCCGCGCTGCGCTGGCTGCGCGCCACTCCGGGCGTGGTCGTCGAGGTGCACCTGCTCCCGGCGCTCTCCTCGGCCGGGGCGAACGCCGCGGAGCTCGCGACGCTGGCGGAGTACGCGGTGGCCGCCGTGCTGGTGGAGCCAGGCCGGCCGGCCGGGCCCGCCGGACTCGCTGCAGGGCCCCGCCGAGAGCCCGCCAGGGGTGGCGGGATCACTCGGTGACCCGGCCGCCGTCGACGGTCAGCCGGCGGGTGGTCTCGACCGCGGCCAGCATCCGGCGGTCGTGGGTGACCAGCAGCAGCGTGCCGCGGTAGTCGCCCAGCGCCTCCTCCAGCTGCTCGATGGCCGGCAGGTCCAGGTGGTTGGTGGGCTCGTCGAGCACCAGCACGTTGACCCCGCGGGCCTGCAGCAGGGCCAGCGCGGCGCGGGTGCGCTCGCCCGGGGAGAGCGTGTCGGCCGGGCGCAGCACGTGCTCGGCGGTCAGCCCGAACTTGGCCAGCAGGGTGCGCACCTCCGCGGCGGGCCAGTCCGGCACCTCCGCGGAGAACGCGTCCAGCAGCGTCTCCGAGCCGAGGAACGCCTGCCGGGCCTGGTCCACCTCGCCGACCTGGACCGACGGCCCGAGCGAGTGCCGACCGGCGTCGAGCGGCACCCGGCCGAGCAGCGCGGCGAGCAGGGTCGACTTGCCGGCGCCGTTGGGCCCGGTGATCGCCAGCCGGTCGCCCCAGTCGACCTGCAGGTCCACCGGCCCCAGCGTGAACCCGCCACGGCGCACCACCGCCCCCGACAGGGTGGCCACGACCGCCCCGGCCCGCGGCGCCGCGGCGATCTCCATCCGCAGCTCCCACTCCTTGCGGGGCTCCTCCACCACCTCGAGCCGCTCGATGCGCCGCTCGGTCTGCCGGGCCTTGGCCGCCTGCTTCTCCGAGGTCTGCCGCTGGAAGTTCTTGACGTGCTTGTCCGGGTCCTTCTGCTTGCGGACGGCGTTGCGCAGCCCCTTGTCCATCCAGGACCGCTGCGTCCGCGCCCGCGCCTCCAGCCCCGCCCGGGTGTCGGCGTACTCCTCGTACTCCTCGCGGGCGTGCCGGCGGGCCACCTCCCGCTCGACGAGGTAGGCCTCGTAGCCGCCGTCGTGCACCCGCACCAGCTGCTGCGCGAGGTCGAGCTCCACCACCCGGGTGGCGGTGCGGGCGAGGAACTCGCGGTCGTGGCTGACCACGACGATCCCCGCCCGGTTGTCGGCCACGAACCGCTCGAGCTGGTCCAGCCCGGCCAGGTCGAGGTCGTTGGTCGGCTCGTCCAGCAGCAGGACGTCGTAGCGCGAGAGCAGCAGCGCAGCCAGCCCGACCCGCGCGGCCTGCCCGCCCGAGAGCCCGGTCATCGCGGCGTCCAGCGCGACCCCCGGGGCCACCTCGGCGACCACGGCCCCGGCCCGCTCGTCGAGGTCGGCCCCGCCGAGGGCCAGCCAGCGCTCCAGCGCCGTCCCGTAGTCGTCGTCGGCGCCCGCGCGGCCGGCGGCGAGGGCCTCGGCGGCGGCGTCGAGGGCGGCCTGCGCCGCCGCCACCCCGGTGCGGCGGGCCAGGGCGTCGTGCACGGACTCCCCGGGCCGCCGGTCGTGCTCCTGCGGCAGGTACCCGAGCGTGGCGGTCGGCGGGCTGACCGCGACGGTGCCCGACTCGGCGGGCAGCTCACCGGCGAGGGTGCGCAGCAGCGTCGACTTCCCGGCGCCGTTCACCCCCACCAGCCCGACGACGTCCCCGGGCGCGACCACGAGGTCGAGGTCGGAGAACAGGACCCGGGCGCCGTGGCCGGCGGCGAGCCCGCGGGCGACGAGGGTGGCAGACACGGGGCCCAGCCTCTCAGGCCCGCTCGCCGTCCCCGGAGGCCCCGAGGACGTCGTCGGCCATCTCGTCGAGCATGCCCTCCAGCGCGGTGTCCTCCTCGCCGGGCGGACGACGGCGGACCAGCCACGGCTGCAGCTGGTCGTAGCCCCGCACCGACACCCGGCGCAGCGGGCGCACGCGGTACTGCACCCGCCCGCGCAGCCGCCGGGCGAGCTCGCGGTCGACCAGCAGCGTCTCCGGGCGGGCGATCGAGGTCAGCCGGCTGGCCAGGTTGACCACCGGCGAGTAGACGTCGCCGAGGTGGGTGAGCACCGTGCCGTGCGCCGCGCCGACCCGCAGCGGGGGCCGCTCCTCGGCGTGCCACACCACGGGCAGCTCCAGCCCGATCTCCACGGCGTCGACCGCGGAGACGGCGGTGTAGAGGACGCCGTCCCCGATGGTCTTCACCACCCGGCCGTGGTGCCGGGCGATGACCTCGGCGGCGGTCGCCTCGAAGTCCTCCACCATCTGGCCGAGCTCGCGCCCGCCCATGCCCTGGCTGCGGGTGGTGTAGCCGACCAGGTCGGCGAAGCCCACGGAGAGCACCCGCCGGTCACCGGCGCCGGCGCCGGCGCCGAGCAGCCGCTCGGCGTTGGCCGCCAGGTGCCGCCGCCACACGTAGTCCTGCACCGCTCGCAGCAGCGGCAGCAGCCGGGCGGTGTCCTCGGCGGCCCGCTCGGCGTCGACGGTGCCGGGCGGGTCGGCGTCGCGCGTGAGGACCTCGGCGAGCAGGTCGGTCTGCCAGTCGGCCAGCCGGGACAGCGACTGCGCCATGGCGCGCGCGATGGATGCCTCGGTGCCCTCGTCGACGAAGCCGGCGTCGATCAGCGCGGACAGCAGGCCGAGCGCCTGGACGTCGGCGTCGGTGAAGACCAGTTCGTCGTCGGCCGCGTCGGGGAAGCCGAGGGCCCGCCACAGCCGCTGGGTGCGCTGCGGCGGCATCCCGGACTTCTCGGCCACCTGCAGCCGCGTGTAGCGGCGCCGCCCGCCGAGGAGCAGCCGCTCCAGCGCCTCGCGTGCGTCCTGGGCGCCCGGGACGGCGTCGGCGGGTCCGGTGTCGCCCAGCGGTCAGCCCGTGGTGTGGACGACCAGGACGTCGACCTCGGAGCGGCGGGTCACGTCCGAGGGCACCGACCCCAGGAACCGGCCCTTGAGGCTGTTGAGCCCGCGGTTGCCGACCACGAGCAGGTCGGCCTGCTCCCGACGGCAGACGTCGAGCAGCGCCTCCACCGGCGCGCCGACGACCGAGATCGGGTACACGTCGGTGGCGCCGGCGGACCGCGCCCGCTCGGTGGCCGCGCGCACCGTCTCCTCGGCCGGCCCGACCCCGATGACCTGGTAGGCGTCGTCCCCGAGGACCTCCTGCGCCCGCCGCACCTCGCGGTCGTCGGCCCGAGGCGGCTCGTAGGCGCAGACGATGACCAGGCGTGCGCCGCAGGCGCCGGCCAGCGCACCCGCGCGACGCACCGCCCGCAGGGAGGACTCCGACCCGTCGGTCCCGACCACCACGGTGCGATAGGCGCTCACGGCTGCCGAACCTACCGGTGGGCGCAGCGGTGTGCGCGCGGTCACCCTCGTCCGCCACGCCCGCCGGGACTCCCGGGTCGTCGTGCCCGTGCGATTGGATGGGTCCGTCGTCCGGCCCCTGACCCGAGGAGAGCGCCATCCACCCCGGCAGCACCGCACACCGCGACCCCGTGCGGGTCGAGGTCCGCGGCCTCACCAAGACCTTCGGCGCCGTCCGCGCCGTGGACGACCTCACCTTCACCGTCGAGCCCGGCTCGGTGACCGGCTTCCTCGGTCCCAACGGGGCCGGGAAGACCACGACCATGCGGATGGTCCTCGGCCTGGAGCAGCCCGACACCGGCACCGCCACCTTCGACGGCGTGCCCTACACGGCGCTGCCCGCCCCGGTGCGCACCGTCGGCGCCGTCCTGGAGACCGCCTTCCACCCGGCGCGCTCGGGCCGCAACCACCTGCGCGTGTACTGCCGCGCCGCGGGGCTCCCGCTCTCGCGGGCCGACGACGTCCTCGTGCAGGTCGGCCTGTCCGACGCCGGCGGCCGCCGCGCCGGGGGCTACTCCCTCGGCATGCGCCAGCGCCTGGCACTGGCGACGGCGCTGCTCGGCGACCCGGCGGTGCTCGTCCTCGACGAGCCGGCCAACGGGCTGGACCCCGAGGGCATCCAGTGGCTGCGCGGCTTCATCCGCCACCTCGCCCACGACCAGGGGCGCACCGTGCTGGTCTCCAGCCACCTGCTGTCGGAGATGGAGCACACCGCCGACCGCGTGGTCATCGTCGGCGCCGGCCGCCTGGTCCGGGAGGGCTCGATCGCCGAGCTCCGCTCCGGTGCCCAGGGCGCCGGGGACGTCCTGGTGCGCAGCCCCGAGGTGGCCCGGCTGACCGAGGTGCTCCAGGCGGCCGGGCTGGCGGTGACGCCCGGCGACGACGGCCTGGTGACCGTGGCCGGGACGACGCCGGCCACGGTCGGCGCCCGCGCCTTCCAGGCGGGGGTCGAGCTGCACGAGCTGCGTGCGGAGTCCAGCGGCCTGGAGGCGCTGTACTTCCGGCTCACCGCGGGGCAGGAGCAGTTCGCCGCCGCCACGACCGACACGACCACCCAGGGAGCCACCCGATGACCGCGCTCGTCCGCGCCGAGTGGACCAAGCTGTTCACCACGCGCGTGTGGATCGGGCTGCTGCTCGGCGCGTGCGTGATGGTCGCCGGCTTCGCGATCCTGTTCACCTCGTTCGCCGGCAACGCCGACAGCGGGCTGCCCGCCGTCGGCACCGAGCAGTACGAGGAACTGATCCTCGCCACCGCGGCCAACGTCACGGTGCTGTTCCTCATCCTCGGCATCATCGGGATGACCCAGGAGTACCGGCACCGCACGGCCACCCCGACCTTCCTCACCACGCCCCGCCGGGGCCGCGTGGTCATCGCCAAGCTGGTCGGCTACGCGCTCGTCGCGATCCCGTTCGCCCTCGCCGTGCTCGCCGTGAACTACCTCGTCGTGCTCGTCTACGCGGGGGCCAAGGGCGACGCTCCGGCGCTGACCGGGGACAACCTGCGCATCCTGGCGAGCAGCGGGCTGGCCCTGGTGATCTACGCCGTCATCGGCGTGGGCCTCGGCGCCCTGCTGCGCAACCAGGTGGGCGCCATCGTCGGCGGGCTGGTCTACCTGTTCGTCATCGAGCCGATCATCCGGTCCATCCCGGCCACCGCCCCGGCCTACAAGTGGCTGCCCGGTGGCGCGCTCGAGGCGCTGACGGCGACCTTCCAGGGGCCGGAGCTCCTCGACCCCTGGCAGGGCGGCGTCCTCCTGCTCGCCTACGGCCTGGTGGCCGCGCTGCTGGGCACCGTGCTGGCCGTCCGCCGCGACGTCGTCTGAACGGGGTTGCCCTCGATGACCACCCGCATGACCGCGCAGCGGCTCGCCCGGCTGATCGCCGAGGGTGATGCCGAGGGCGTCCGCGCCGCGGTGGCGCAGTCGCCGCGGTTGCTCTCGGCCACGGTCGAGCGGGCCGGCCAGGGCGGCTGGACGCCCCTGCACGTGGCGGTCGCCGAGGGGCACACCGAGATCGTGCGGGTGCTGGTCGAGGCGGGCGCGGACCCGGCGGCGCGCACGGAGCAGGACCGGACGCCGCTGCACACCGCGCTGGAGCACTCCCCCGACCTGGTCGCCGTCCTTCGCGGCCTGGGCGCCCCGGTCGACGCCCCGAGCGCGGCCTACCTGGACGACGTCGACCAGCTCACCGCCCAGCTCGACGACGGCGCGCCGCTGTCGGACCCGGTGACCGGGGTGGACCTGCTGACGTGGGCGGCCGCCGGGGGCGCGATCGGCACCGCCCGCGCGCTGCTCGACCGGGGCGCCGACGCCGACGGCGGCGCCCTGCACGCCGCGGCGACCGCCGCCCGGCTCGAGCTGGTCCGGCTGCTGGTCGACGCCGGCGCCGACGTCAACCGGCGCGACCCCGACACCGGCCGCGCGCCCCTGCACGCCGCCGTCGCGGCCGGCGTGGACGGCGACGCGCCCGAGGTCGTGCGCGTCCTGCTGGCCGCCGGGGCGGACGTCAACGCCACCACCAGCGACGGCGCCAGCGCCCTCGACATCAGCCGGGTGGCCGCGGCCCGCACCCGGCGCGCCGCCGCAGCTCAGGCCACCGCGCACGACGCGGTGGCCGACCTGCTGGTCGCCCACGGCGCCACCGACTGAGCCCACCCCCGGCGCCGGTTCCCCACCCGGGCCGCCACCGGGCATCAGCCGGTCCGGCGACCTGGTCGGGCGTAGACTCAGCCCCCGGTCCAGACACGTCCCCCGACGACGAAGAAGGCACTCGACCCCGTGTCAAGCGTGAGTTCATCCCGGCCGTCCCCCACCCCCTCCTCCTCAGCGGTGGCAGGCTTCGGCACCAACGAGTGGCTGGTCGAGGAGATGTACCAGCAGTTCCTCGCCGATCCGGCCAGCGTGGACCAGGCCTGGCACGAGTTCTTCGCCGACTACCGGCCGGGCAGCCCCGTGTCGGCCAGCGACGACCGCCAGGGCGCCACGGCCGCCCCCGACGGCGCCGAGCCGGCCACCTCCTACGCGACGCCGTCGCCGGACGACGAGGTCGCGCCCGAGGCGCCGGCCCCGGCCCGCGCCGCCGCGTCGCCGGAGCCGGCACCGGCCCCGGCCCCCCAGCAGCCGGCCGCGGACGGCGGCTCGTCGTCCCGCGCCACGCCCGTCGAGCCCAAGACCGAGGACACCGTGGTGGACCGCGCGGCCGAACGGACCGCCCAGCAGCAGCCGGCCGCCCCCGCGGCCGAGCCCGCCGCGCGACCGGCCCCGGCAGCGGCGGCGGCGAAGGCCGCCCCCGCGGACGGACCCAAGCGGACCACGCTGCGCGGCGCCGCCGCCAGCATCGTCAAGAACATGAACGCCTCGCTGACCGTCCCCACGGCGACCAGCGTGCGCGCGGTGCCGGCCAAGCTCCTGGCCGACAACCGCATCGTGATCAACAACCACCTCGCCCGCTCCCGCGGCGGCAAGGTGTCCTTCACGCACCTCATCGGCTACGCGCTGATCCGGGCGCTGGACGACTTCCCGGAGATGAACGCGTCCTTCGCCGAGGTCGACGGCAAGCCGACGCTGGTGCAGCCAGAGCACGTCAACTTCGGCCTGGCCATCGACCTGCCCAAGGCCGACGGCTCGCGCTCGCTCGTCGTGGCCTCGATCAAGGCCGCCGAGGAGATGGACTTCGCCCAGTTCTGGGGCGCCTACGAGGACGTCATCCGCCGCGCTCGCGCCGGCAAGCTGACCCTCGAGGACTACTCGGGCACGACGATCAGCCTGACCAACCCCGGCACGATCGGCACCAACCACTCGGTGCCGCGGCTCACCGCCGGCCAGGGCACGATCGTCGGCGTCGGCGCCATGGAGTACCCGGCCGAGTTCCAGGGGATGAGCCCCGAGGCGCTCTCCGACATGGCGGTCAGCAAGATCATCACGCTGACCTCGACCTACGACCACCGGATCATCCAGGGCGCCCAGTCCGGCGACTTCCTCCGCCGCCTGCACCAGCTGCTGCTGGGCGAGGACGGCTTCTACGACGGCGTCTTCCGCGCGCTGCGCATCCCCTACGAGCCGGTGCGCTGGATGCCCGACGTGCGGGTCAGCCGCGAGGGGCAGATCGACAAGGAAGCCCGGGTCATCGAGGTCATCGAGTCCTACCGGCGCAACGGCCACCTCATGGCCGACACCGACCCGCTCGAGTTCAAGGTCCGCAGCCACCCCGACCTGGACATCCTCCAGCACGGCCTGACCCTGTGGGACCTCGACCGCAAGTTCCCCGTGGGCGGGTTCGCCGGCGAGAAGCTCATGGCCCTCCGCGACGTCCTCGGCGTGCTGCGCAACTCCTACTGCCGCACCGTCGGCGTGGAGTACATGCACATCACCGACCCCGAGGAGCGCGACTGGATCCAGAAGCGCGTCGAGGTCAAGGCCGAGCAGCCCGACCGCCAGAAGCAGAAGCACGTGCTGGGCCGGCTCAACGCCGCCGAGGCGTTCGAGACCTTCCTGCAGACCAAGTACGTCGGTCAGAAGCGGTTCAGCCTCGAGGGCGGCGAGTCGGTCATCCCGCTGCTGGACGAGGTGCTCCTCGCCGGCACCGACCACGACCTCGACGAGGTCGCGATCGGCATGGCCCACCGCGGCCGGCTGAACGTGCTGGCCAACGTGCTGGGCAAGAGCTACGCCAAGATCTTCGGCGAGTTCGAGGGCAACATCGACCCCGGCACGGTGCAGGGCTCCGGCGACGTCAAGTACCACCTGGGCGCCGAGGGCACCTTCACGAACCCCTTCGACGACAAGACGATCTCGGTCTCCCTGGCGAGCAACCCCTCGCACCTGGAGACGGTCAACCCGGTGCTCGAGGGCATCGCGCGGGCCAAGCAGGACATGATCGACAAGGGCGAGCAGGGCTTCACCGTCCTGCCGGTCCTGCTGCACGGCGACGCGGCGTTCGCCGGCCAGGGCGTCGTCCAGGAGACGCTCAACCTCTCCCAGCTGCGCGGCTACCGCACCGGCGGCACCGTGCACGTGGTCATCAACAACCAGGTCGGCTTCACCACGAGCCCGGCGCAGTCCCGGTCGAGCCTCTACTCGACTGACGTCGCGCGGATGGTCAACGCGCCGGTCTTCCACGTCAACGGCGACGACCCCGAGGCGTGCGTGCGGGTGGCGCGGCTGGCGGTCGACTACCGGCAGACGTTCAGGAAGGACGTCGTCATCGACCTCGTCTGCTACCGCCGGCGCGGCCACAACGAGGGTGACGACCCCTCGATGACCCAGCCGCTGATGTACGACATCATCGACCGCAAGCGCTCGGTCCGGAAGCTCTACACCGAGGCGCTGATCGGCCGCGGGGACATCACGCTGGCCGAGGCCGAGGAGGCGCTCAAGGACTACCGCGGCCAGCTGGAGCGGGCGTTCGCCGAGACGCACGACGCGACGGAGACCCCCAAGGCGCAGCCGCTCATGGACCAGCCGGCGCAGGACTCCACCTCGGTCGCCACCGCCGTCAGCCTCGAGGTGCTCAAGGCGATCGGCGACGCGCACGTCTCCCTGCCGCAGGACTTCACCGTCCACCCGAAGCTCAAGCGGATGCTCGAGCGGCGGGCGGCGATGGTCAGCGAGGGCGGCATCGACTGGGCGATGGGCGAGCTGCTCGCGTTCGGCTCGCTGCTCATGCAGGGCGTCCCGGTGCGGCTGGCCGGCCAGGACTCCCGCCGGGGCACCTTCGTGCAGCGTCACTCGGTCCTCATCGACCGGGAGAACGCCGCCGACTACACCCCGCTGGCGAACCTGTCCGAGGACCAGGCGAAGTTCTTCGTCTACGACTCGCTGCTGTCGGAGTACGCCGCGCTCGGCTTCGAGTACGGCTACTCGCTGGCCAACCCCAAGGCCCTGGTGCTGTGGGAGGCGCAGTTCGGCGACTTCATCAACGGCGCGCAGATGGTGATCGACGAGTTCATCAGCTCCGGCGAGGCCAAGTGGGGCCAGCGCTCCGGCGTCGTCCTGCTGCTGCCGCACGGTCTCGAGGGGCAGGGCCCGGACCACTCCAGCGGCCGGATCGAGCGCTTCCTGCAGCTGTCGGCCGAGAACAACATGACCGTGGCGAACTGCACGACGCCGGGGAACTACTTCCACCTGCTGCGCCGCCAGGCGCTGTCGGACCTGCACCGGCCGATGGTCGTCTTCACGCCGAAGTCGCTCCTGCGGGCCAAGGCGGCGGTCAGCGCGGTCGCGGAGTTCACCGAGGAGTCCTTCCGTCCGGTCCTGCCCGACCCGGGCGTCGGCGGGGAGCCGCTGGACGACGGGGCCGTGCGCCGGGTCCTGCTGTGCAGCGGCAAGGTCGCCTACGACCTGCTCTCGCAGCGGGAGGCCGAGGGCACCGCCGACACCGCCGTCCTGCGCGTCGAGCAGCTGTACCCGCTGCCGGCCGAGCAGCTGCGCGCCGCCCTGGAGCGCTACCCGAACGCCTCCGACGTCGTGTGGGTGCAGGAGGAGCCGGCCAACATGGGCGCCTGGCAGTTCATGGCGGTCAACCTGCCCGAGCACCTGCCGGCCGGCCGCAGCCTGCGCCGGGTCAGCCGGCGGGCGTCGGCCAGCCCGGCCGTCGGCTCGGCCAAGGTGCACGAGGCCGAGCAGAAGAAGCTCGTCGCCGACGCCTTCGCCGACTGACCCCTCCGCCCGGCCCGACGCCCGGGCGCCGACGACCGTCGGCGGGCGGGCGTCGCAGGGTGCGGGGCGGGTGGTTCGCCGCCAAGGGG
>NZ_JAQISV010000026.1:0-9035 GCF_048569675.1 Geodermatophilus sp. CPCC 206100 | reverse complement strand
CCCGCCCCCCCCCCCCGCGCGCCCCCCCCCCCGCCGGCCCACGCCCCTCGCCGCCCGCGCGTCGTAGGTTCGGGAGCGTGTACTTCACCGACAAGGGGCTCGAGGAGCTCGCCGACCGGCGGGGCGAGGAGCAGGTCACCCTCGCCTGGCTGGCCGACCAGATGCAGGCGTTCGTCGACCAGTTCCCCGACTTCGAGGTGCCGGTCGACCGGCTGGCGACCTGGCTGGCCCGCGGCGGCACGGACGACGACGGCCCGGACGAGTGACCGACCCCTCGACCCCCCACCGGGGAACGGCCCTGCCGGCGGGCCTCACCGGCCGCGGTGGGCTGCGCCGGGATCTCACGGTCCTCCTGGGCGTCCTGTCGGCCTTCGGGCCGCTGTCGATGGACCTGTACCTGCCCGCGCTGCCGTCGGTCGAGGACGAGTTCGCCGCGAGCCAGTCCGCCGTCCAGCTGACCGTGTCCGCCGCGGCCGTCGGCCTGGCCCTCGGCCAGCTGCTCGCCGGCCCGCTGTCGGACCGCTACGGGCGGCGCGGCCCGGTGCTCCTGGGCGTCGGCGCGTGGACCCTCGCCTCGGTGCTGTGCGCCCTCGCGCCGAGCGTCTGGGTCCTCGTGACCATCCGGCTCCTGCAGGGCCTCGGCGGCGCGGCGGGGATCGTGCTCGCGCGGGCGATCGTCCGTGACCTGCTCGAGGGCGTCGCCGCGGCGCGGGCCTTCGCCATGCTGGCCTCGATCATGGCGGCCGCGCCGGTGCTGGCCCCGCTGGCCGGCGGCCTGCTGCTGAACGTGACCGATTGGCGGGGCGTGTTCGGCACGCTGACGCTCATCGGGCTGCTCGTCGTCGGCGCGCTCCTCTGGCGGCTGCCGGAGACGCTGCCGGTCCAGCGCCGGGTGGTCGGCGGGCTGCGCACGACCCTGGCCAACGCCCGGGAGCTGCTGCGCCGGCGGGCCTTCGTCGCCGCGGTGCTGGCCCAGGGCCTGGGCTTCGGCACGCTGTTCACCTACATCTCGACCTCCTCCTTCGTCCTGCAGGGCGGCTACGGGCTCTCGCCGCAGCAGTTCGCCCTCGCCTTCGGCGCCAACGGGATCGGCATCGTGCTGGCCGGCCAGCTCTCCCGTGCCCTCGTCGGCCGGGTGAGCCCCCGCCTGTTGTTGCGCGCCGGGCTGGCCGGGCAGGCGGTCGGGGGCGCCGTCCTCGTGGTCGCCGCGCTCGCCGGGTGGCCGCTGGGGGTCGTCCTGCCGGCGCTGTTCCTCGTCACGACGTCCACCGGTCTGCTGGTGCCCAACGCCACCGCGCTGGCGATGGCCGACGCCGGGCACGTGGCCGGCACCGCGTCGGCGCTGCTCGGCGTCGTCCAGTTCGGCCTCGGCGCGCTGGTGGCGCCGCTGGCCGGCCTCGGCCCCTCCGGGGCGCTCCTGCCGATGGCCCTGGTGATGCTGGGCTCGACGACGCTCGGCCTGCTCGCCGCGGCCGTGGTCCCCCGCGGCCGGGCCCGCTCCGACGCCCCGGGGGCCGCCGCCGACCCCGCGCCCGGCGAGGCCGCCACGCGCCCCTAGCCTCCCGCCATGGGCACCGTCCTCGCCGTCCTGCACGTCGTGACCGCCGTGTTCCTCATCGGGCCGATGGCCCTGCTGCCGCACACCGCGCTGCGCGCCGTGCGGGCGGGCAACGCGCCCGTGGTCGGGCTGCTCACCCGCTCGACGAAGGTCGTCACCTGGGCGGCCGCCGCGCTGGAGCGGGACCCGTCGGCCGGGTCCACCGTCTACGGCCGGCTGGCCGCCGGGTCGGGCGTGGTCTCCCTGCTCCTCGTGGCCGTCGCGGTGCTGATGGCCGGGAAGCCCTGACCGACACGCCCGACCGGCGGGATCCCCCGCTGGTGCCGGGGTCGGCGGCACGCTTCGTGCGTGCTCGGTCACTCCCACGCCCTGTCCGGGCTCGCCGCGGGCGCGGCGACCCTGCCGTGGGCTCCCGTCGAGGGGCCGGTCGCACAGGTCGCCTGGATCGCCGCCGTCGGCGGGATGGCGATGCTGCCGGACCTGGACTCCAGCGGCTCGACGGTGTCGGACATGTGGGGCCCGATGACCGACGTCCCGTCCGGGGCGGTCGGGCGGCTGGCGCAGGGGCACCGGTGGGGCACCCACGACGCGGTGCTGGCACCCCTCGCGTTCGGCGCGCTGGCACTGGCCGCCGCCAATGCCTTCTGGTCCAGCCTGCTGCTCATGGCGCTGGCGATCGGGCTGGCGCTGCGCGCGCTGCACTTCGTGATCCCGGGGCGCGCGGAGAACACCGTCGTCGGCAACCTGGTGCTGTCCTGGGGCGCCGCCTGGCTGCTGCTGGAGCACATGCCGCCGCCGGCCTGGCTGCCGTGGGCGGTGGCCCTCGGCGTGCTCACCCACATCGCGGGCGACGCCATCACCAAGCAGGGCGTCCCCGTGCCGCTGATCTGGCTGGTGAGGCGCTGCCGCCTCGCGCTCACCCCGCTGCGCACCGGGGCCACCCTGGAGAAGGCCGTCCTCGCCCCGGCCTTCGTCGTCGCCACGCTCTGGTACGTCTACCTGAACACCGACCTGCGGACGACGGTCGACCCGTGGCTGGTCGGCCTGCGCGGCCTGCTCTGAGCGCTGCGCGCTCCCCGGCCCGCTAGGTTGCCCGCCGTGACCGCCGTCTCCCCCGCGCGCCCGGCGCCCCGGCTCGGCCGGCGGACCCACGTCGGCTACGCCCTGGGCTCGATCGGGACCGCGGCCTTCGGCACCGTGCCCGGGCTGCTCCTGCTCTTCTACCTGACCGACGTGCTGGGGGTGGCGGCCGGGATCGCCGGCCTGGTGGTCTTCGCGCCCAAGGCGTGGGACGTCGTCCTCAACCCGTGGATCGGCAGCCGCTCGGACCGCACCGAGAGCCGCTGGGGGCCGCGCCGGCCGTGGATGCTGGCCGGGGGGCTGACCCTCCCGCTGCTGTTCGTGCTGGTCTTCGCCGGCCCGGGCGCCCCGCCCGCGCTCGCCGCCGGCTGGGTGGCCGTGGCCTTCCTGCTGGCCGCCACCGCCTACGGGTGCTTCCAGGTGCCCTACGTGGCCCAGCCGGCCGAGATCACCGACGACCCCGGCGAGCGGGCCACCCTGATGTCCTGGCGGGTGGCGGTGCTGGCGCTGGGCATCCTGCTGGCCGGCGCGGGCGCGCCCGCGGTCGTCGACCTGGCCGGCGGCGGTCGGGCCGGGCACCTGGCGATGGCGGCGTTCGTCGCGGTCCTGCTGGCGCTGGGCATGCTCGGCGCGGTCGCCGGCACGCGGTCGGCGCCGACGCTCAGCCGGGTCCACAGCGAGGACCGGCTGCTGGCCACCGTGGCCCTGGCCTGGCGGTCGCGGCCGTTCCGGCTGCTGCTGCTCGGCTTCGTCGTCCAGGCGCTGGGGATCGGCGTGATGCTCGCTGGGGTCCCCTACTACTCGCGGCAGGTGCTCGGCGACCCCGCCGCCGGGTCGCTGCTGTTCGCGGCGCTGGTCGGCCCCGCCATCCTCGTGATGCCGCTGTGGCTCCGGATCAGCCGCCGCCGGGGCAAGCGGGCCGGCCTGCTCCTCGCCTCGGTGCTGTTCGCCGCCGGCGCCGCGGCACTGGCGGTCGGCGACGCGGGTGGAACCGGCCTGGTCGTCGCGCTCGTCGTCCTCGTCGGGATCGGCTACGCCGGCATGCAGATGTTCCCGCTGGCGATGCTGCCCGACGTCATCGCCGCCGACGAGGCGGCCTCCGGGCAGCGGCGGGCCGGGGTCTTCACCGGCGTCTGGACGGCCGCCGAGACGCTCGGCCTGGCCGTGGGCCCGGGGTTGCTCGGCGGCCTGCTGGGGCTGGCCGGGTACGTCTCCTCGACCGGCGAGGACGTCGTGCAGTCCGCCTCGGCCGTCACCGCGGTGCAGCTGGGCTTCAGCGTCGTCCCCGCGCTGCTCGTGCTGGCCGCGCTGCCCTTCTTCGCCCGCTACCGCCTCGAGGAGACGACCCCGTGACGCCCGAGGACGTGCTCGCCGAGCTGACCGCGCTGCAGTCGGGCGACGTGCCGACCCACGGTGGCGCGACCATGGCCTACGTCTACGACTCCGGGGTGCCGGGGCTCGACGACCTCGCGGCCGGCGCGCAGGCGGCCTACCAGTGGACCAACGCGCTGGACCCGACCGCCTTCCCCAGCGTCGCCCGCATCGAGAACGACCTCGTGGGCGCGGCCGCGGCGCTGCTCGGCGGGGGCGCGGGAACCGTCGGCACCCTCACCAGCGGCGGAACGGAGAGCTGCCTGCTGGCGGTGCTGGCCGCCCGCGAACGCTGGCGACGGCGCGGGCTCCCCGGGCGCCCGCGGCTGCTGCTCCCGGTCACCGCGCACGCGGCGTTCCGCAAGGCCGCGCACCTGTTCGACCTCGAGGTGGCCGACGTGCCGGTGGACCCGGTCACCTGCCGGGCGCAGCCGGCCGCCGTCGCCGGGCTGCTCGACGAGCGGGCGGCCCTGGTCGTCGTCAGCGCGCCGTCCTATCCGCACGGGGTCCTGGACCCGGTGGGCGAGGTCGCCGCCCTGGCCGCGGCGGCCGGCGTCCCCTGCCACGTGGACGCCTGCATCGGCGGCTGGGTGCTGCCCTTCCTCGACGACGTCCCGGAGCGGTTCGACCTCTCGGTGCCCGGCGTGACCTCGCTGTCGGCCGACCTGCACAAGTACGGCTACGCCCCGAAGGGGGTCTCCGTGCTGCTCGTCGCCGACCCGGAGCTGCGGCAGGCCCACTGGTTCGCCACCGCGGACTGGCCGGGCTACCCGGTGGTCAACCCGACGCTGGCCGGCACCCGGCCGGCCGGGCCGATGGCCGCCGCGTGGGCGGTGCACCGGCTGCTCGGCGTCGACGGCTACCGGACGCTGGCCCGGCGGGCCCGCGGAGCCACGGAGGCGCTCGCCGGGGGCATCGGGGCGATCGACGGGCTGCGGGTGGTGGGGACGCCGGTGTCCACCCTCGTCGCGGTGGCCCAGGACGGCCCGGACGGCGTCGACGTGCTCACCCTCGCCGACGAGATGACCGCCCGCGGCTGGCTGCTGCAGCCCCAGCCGCCGTTCGCCCAGCCCGGGGGCGCCGACCTGCCCGCCACCGTGCACCTGACGGTCACCGCGGCGACCGCCGGCCGGGTCGACGCCCTGCTCGCCGACCTGCGCGACGCCGCCCGCGCCGCCGCGGCGCTGCCCCGGCCGGTCGCCGACCCCGGCCTGCTGGCGGCCGCGGCGACGCTGGACCCGGCCGCGCTGACGGTCGCCGAGGTCGACGCGCTGCTGGAGCTGGCGGGGGTCGGCGGCGGCCGGCTGCCGGCCCGCATGGCGCCGGTGCACGCGCTGGTCGCCGCGCTGCCCCGGCCGCTGGCCGAGCGGCTGCTGGCCGGCGTCCTGGACCTGGTCTACCGGCCGGCGGCGGTGGAGCGCTGACCGGGCACGTCTGAGCGGGATCTGGACGCCCTCGTCCGGCCCGAGGAGGCTGTGCCCCACCTGTCCGGCCGCGGCCGGGCACCGGCGGGAGGGGGCGGCGGGTGCTCTTCCGGTTCAGCCTCGACACCGCGGCGACGCCCGGGCAGGTGGCGGCCGCCTTCACCGACGTGAGCGGACGCCGCCTGGAGGTCTGGCAGCGCACCCTCGACCCGGCCAAGTACGAGCTGCGCGAGGCCGGCGACACCTGGGCGGTGGTCCGCGAGGGCAGCCGCGGCACGCGGATCTGGGTCCTGCTCCGCTACGACTGGTCGCAGCCGGGCACGGTGCGGTGGACGCTCCTCGACAGCGACCACTGCCGGCGCGGCCGCGGCGAGGTCGTCATCCACCCGCGGGCGGACGGGGGCAGCCGGGTCGACGTCCTCATCGACCACGGCGCCCCGCGCGGACTGCGCGGCCGCGCGATCCTGCTGGGCCAGCGGCTGCTCGGACCGGTGGCGTTCCCGCGGCTGTGGCGCGCCACCCTCGACCGGCTGGCCGCCACCCCCGCCTGAGCAGGAGGGCCCTGCCTCACCGGGTGACGCCCTGCTCGCGGGCGCAGTCGGCCACCGCGGCGGCGACGGCCTCGGCGACCCGGCGGTCCAGCGGGCTGGGGACGACGTAGTCGGCACGCACCTCGTCGCCCACGACGCCGGCGATCGCGGCCGCCGCGGCCAGCTTCATCTCCTCGGTGATGCGGGTCGCACCGGCGTCGATCGCCCCGCGGAAGACGCCCGGGAAGGCGAGCACGTTGTTGATCTGGTTGGGCTCTCCGCTGCGCCCGGTGGCGACGACGGCGGCGTACCGGGCCGCCATGTCCGGGTCGACCTCGGGGATCGGGTTGGCCAGGGAGAACACGATGCAGCCCGGTGCCATCGCCGCGATCGCCGCCTCGGGCACCGACCCGCCCGACAGGCCCAGGTAGACGTCGGCGCCCTCCAGCGCCCCGGCCATCGTGCCGGCGTACCCGCTCCGGTTGGTGTGCTCCGCGACCCACCGCTTGACCGGGGTGAGGTCGTCGCGGCCGGCGTGGATCACGCCCCGGCTGTCGGCCACCGCGATGTCCCCGACACCCGCGCCGAGCAGGATCCGGGTGCAGGCGATCCCGGCCGCGCCCGCGCCGGAGACGACCACCCGCAGGTCGCCGAGCTCCCGGCCCACCACCCGGGCGGCGTTGCGCAGCGCGGCCAGGACGACGATCGCCGTCCCGTGCTGGTCGTCGTGCATGACCGGGATGTCCAGCCGCGCCCGGAGCCGGTCCTCGACCTCGAAGCACCGGGGGGCGCTGATGTCCTCGAGGTTGATGCCGCCGAAGGACGGCGCGATGGCGACCACCGTCTCGACGATCGCGTCGACGTCGGTCGTGGAGAGCACCACGGGCACCGACGACAGCCCGGCGAACTCGGCGAACAGGCAGGCCTTGCCCTCCATGACCGGCAGGGCGGCGGCCGGCCCGATGTCCCCGAGGCCCAGGACGGCGGTGCCGTCGGAGACGACGGCGACCACCCGCGGCGCCCAGGTGAACCGCGCGGCCAGCTCCGGCTCCGCGGCGATGGCGCTGCTGACGCGGGCGACCCCCGGCGTGTAGGTCAGCGCGAGGTCGCCGACCGTGTCGATCGAGCGGGTCGGGCGGACGGCCAGCTTCCCGCCCTCGTGCACCGCGAACGCCGGGTCGGAGGCGAAGCGGTCGGCGGTCCCGTCGTGCGGCGGCTGGTGGGCGCCCATGGACCCGGGAGGGTATCCCTCCCCGGGCCCGTCCAGGCCCGGTCCGCCCCGGCCCGCGCCCGCCGGGCGGGGGTGTCCCGGCCGCTCGGAGCGCCGTGTTCGGCGAGGTCCCGCCCGGGGCGCGGGATACCGTCCCGACGTGCAGATCCGCGAGCTGGCCGTCCGCGACGCCTACGTCATCGACCTGGTGGCGCACGGCGACACCCGCGGCCGGTTCACCGAGTGGTACCGGGCCGACGTCGTGGCCTCGGCCGTCGGCCACGGCCTCCCCCTGGCCCAGGCCAACCACAGCATCTCGGCCCGCGGCGCGCTGCGCGGGGTGCACTTCGCGCTGGTCCCCCCGGGACAGGCGAAGTACGTGTACTGCCCGACCGGCCGGGTGCTCGACGTGGTCGTCGACGTGCGGGTCGGCTCGCCCACGTTCGGCGCGCACGACTCCGTCGTCCTCGGCGACGACCAGCCGCGCGCCGTGTACCTCTCCGAGGGCCTCGGCCACGCCTTCCTGTCGCTGGCCGACGGGAGCTCGGTGACCTACCTGGTGTCCAGCGGCTACGACCCCGCCCGCGAGTTCGGCATCGACCCGCTGGACCCCGCGCTCGGGCTGCCCTGGCCGGCCGACGTCGCCTTCGAGCTGTCGGCCAAGGACCAGCGGGCCCCCACCCTCGCCGAGGCCCGCGAGCAGGGCCTGCTGCCGACGATGGCGTCGTGCACGGAGCGGTACGCGCAGCTGCGCGCCGGGGGCTGACCGGCCGGGCCCGCGGGTCTCGACACCTCAGCGGGCCGCGTCCGTCAGCCTCGGTCGGCCTTCGGCATCGAGGCGGAAGGCGCCTCGCGCTCGCCCGGCCCGGCCGACCGGCCGCGGGCCACGCTCACCGACGTCATGGCCCGCCTCCTGGCGCGCTGAGGCCGGGGCCGGGCTCCCCGCCGTCCCCGGACGCCGGCGGCCGCGCCCCCAGGGGCCCGGGGCGCGGCCACAGCCGGCCCACCACCCGGCCGACGACGACGGCCGGGCCGAACGCCCGGCTGTCGTCGGCGACGAGCGCGTTGTCCCCCTCGACCCAGTGACCGCCGGGCACCTCCCGCCGCACCCGCTTGACCACGAGCAGCTCCGGCCGGGACGGGAACCGGGCGAGGACGACGACCCCGGCCGGCACCGAGGCACCCGGCGGCACCCGGCGCACGAGGAGCCGGTCCCCGTGCCGCACCGTCGGGGACATCGACGGACCGGTCACCCGGGCGAGGACCCAGGCCGTGACCAGCGGCGGGACCTCGACGGGAGGCTCGTCCCGGGACCTGTCGCCTGCGTTCACCGGGAGTAGGGTCGCAGACGACACGACCCACCCAGACCCGGAGGCACGTCCATGCGTTTCCGCATGCTCTCCGCCGTGGAGGCCACCGCGCACTGCGACCTCCCCTGCGGCGTGTACGACCCGGCCCAGGCCCGCATCGAGGCCGAGTCCGTCAAGGCCATCCAGGAGAAGTACCAGGCCAACGAGGACCCGGTCTTCCGCATGCGCGCCGTCCTCATCAAGGAGCAGCGCTCCGACCTGGTCAAGCACCACCTGTGGGTGCTGTGGACCGACTACTTCAAGCCCCCGCACTTCGAGAAGTACCCGCAGCTGCACGAGCTGTTCAACAAGGCCACCAAGCAGGCCGGCGCCTCGGGCGGCAAGGGCAGCATGGACCCGGCCGAGGGCCAGAAGCTGCTCGACTACATCGCGGAGATCGACAAGATCTTCTGGGAGACCAAGGCCGCGGCCTGACCTCCTCCCGCACTCCGCCGGGCGGCCGGGGGGGCGCCCGCTCCCCCGCCGCTCGGCGTCCCCCCGGGGGGGGGGGGG